>JABDKH010000273.1 GCA_013002345.1 Rhodothermales bacterium | reverse complement strand
TGGCCCGCGCCGTCTACCACAGGTTGACGGCCGAGATGCACGTCCTCGCAAGTGTGCCCGCCAATCTTCCGTCGGGTTATCATCGCGATCTGCAGTTGACCAAGGCGGCTGTGATGCAATCCGTTCTGACGACGGCCGACCTGATCGAAGCCTTCAAGAACGTTCTGCCCGGGATCGAATTTGACAGGGACAGGATGCGTCAGGCATGCGGGCCGGAACTACTCGCGACGGGCAGGGCCATGGAGATGGTGCGCGACGGAACGCCGTTCCGCGAAGCTTATCGGGCAGCGGCGAAAATGTCGGGCTTGCACGAACAGGTACCTGATGACGTGCTCAAGACGTATCTCGTCGACGGCTATCCGGGCCGGGCTGACGTAGCCGCGATTCGAAAGCGACGTCGCCCACTCGACAAGTGGATTCAGGAAGCCGGTGGGTCCGATACTCCTGGCTGATTGCCGGATTTATTGGCCGGGGGAGCACACGCCGCGCCGAGCGCTAGTCGATGACGATCTGGTCTGCATGCCGACTCGACACACGTGGGGTGCGCTCAGGATGTCCACCGACGTCGATTGGAGCACCGATCAGATTACCCCACTCGGTCCATGACCCATCGTAATTACGCACGCTCTCGTAACCCAGAAGCTCTTTGAGGACGAACCAGCTGTGGGATGAGCGCTCTCCGATCCGACAGTAGGTGATGATTTCGTCCTGCGCGTGAATACCTCGCGACTCATAAAGCCGCGAGATCTCGACGAGCGATTTGAAGGTCCCGTCCTCGTTGAGAACCTCGGACCACGGGATGTTTGACGCACCGGGAATGTGTCCGCCACGCTGCGCCGTTTCGTTGAGCCCCGGCGGTGCCAGGACAAGCCCCGCGAACTCGTCCGGAGTCCGAACGTCAACGAGCATACCGGTCGGGTTGTCAAGGTGCCGAAACACGTCAAGCTGAAGAGCGCGGAGGTGCACATTCTCTCGTGTAATGCGATAGATCTCCAGCGGGACTTCGGTTTGTTGCTTTGTCCACGGCTTTCCTTCAGTTTTCCATTTCTGACGACCGCCATCCATCAGTCGGATGGAGTCATGGCCGTAGTAGCGAAGAAGCCAGAACGCGTACGCCGCAAACCAGTTTTGATTGTCGCCGTATAGGACGACGGTTGTGCTACGAGTAATTCCCGATTTGCCGAGAAGAAGTTCGAGATCGTGTTTGCCGACAATGTCACGCCGGGTCTGATGCTGGAGCTGCGTTTGCCAGTTCCACGCGACGGCTCCCGGAATATGTCCGCTACCGAATGCGTCGGTGTTTTCGTCGACCTCGACGATCCGGAGATCAGGATCCTCGAGGTGTTCCAGGACCCAGGCTGTCGTGACGAGTGAAGGCGAAGATGACATAACTGAGCAAGTGGCGAATCGCGTACTTTTGGATTGTGCGTCTTGCGTCGTGGACGATGCACAGACATAGTAAACGTGATCCGGGAGATTAAGGTTCGAGGTTTCGTTTGTAGAAGGCGCAAACGAGGCGAAAGTGTCATCGCAGGATCGAATCGACCGTCATCGGACACGGAGCAACTTTGAATCGAAAATGAGGTACACTGACATCAGCAAACCACCTGTAGCCGATGGCTGACAAACAAGCTGAACGAACCCGCTCTGTCCCTGAAAACGGACGCACGGACCTGAGGCAGTCTCTGCGGCAGGATTTCGACGATTTCCGCAGCGGCCAGTTGACGCATTCTTTGAGACGGGATCTCGAAGATGTCTCGCAATTCTACCTGGACGATCCGACGCGCGACCGGCTGACCTCGATGGGTCAGTTCAAGAAGACCATCTTCATGAGTTGGGAAGTTCTGAAGAGCATGTTCTTCAAGCTGACTCCCGCGCGGCGTTTGATGCTTATTGTGGCGGTCTTCCTCGCGGTCGACGGAGCCGGCGAGTCTTCGGGGCAGGTGCTCGGGGGCTTCATGATCATGCTGTTCATTCTGATTCTCGAGCTCAAGGACAAGCTGCTCGCGCAGGATGAGCTTGCGGCGGGCCGCGCCGTGCAGCGGGCCTTGATGCCGGTGACGACTCCCGACGTAGGTGGTTGGGAAACATGGATTTACACCCGTCCCGCGAACGATGTGGGCGGGGACCTCGTGGATTATCTCGTGCTCGAGGACGGACGTACGGCTATCACGATTGGGGACGTAGCGGGGAAGGGTCTGGGCGCCGCGTTGATGATGGCGAAGTTGCAGGCGACGGTTCGCGCGGTCGCAACCGATTACGAGTCGCTGGCCGACATGGGTACGCGGGTCAACAGCATAATCAGACGGGATGGTCTTCCGAGCAAGTTTGCGTCACTCGTCTATTTGACGGTGGAGCCGGATTCGAATGTTGTGCGACTTCTCAATGCAGGGCATATGCCGCCTCTCGTATTTCAGCACGGAAGATCGACTGAGCTGACGTACAACTCGCCTGCGCTGGGAATCATGCAGGATCCGGTGTTTGAAGAGCAGCAGGTGACGCTGGAGAGCGGAGACTTTCTGATTGTGTTTTCAGACGGAGTGACGGAGGCGCGGGATGAATTTGGCTCATTCTTCGGGTCGACTCGCCTCGAGAAGTTATTGCCGTTATTGCAGCACATGACGGCTCATGAGATCGGGGAACGGATTGTGCGACGGGTTGAGGATTTTGTCGGTGAGGCAAGATGGACGGATGACCTGTCAATTGCGGTTATACGACGCACGAGTTGATCGGAACGCAGGGTCGTTCGCAAAGTCGGTCAGATACTGTCCAGTGCCTGCAAGAAGTCGTCCAGCAGATCCTCGGTCGACTCGATTCCGACAGATACCCGCATCAAGTGATCGGAGACACCACTCTGCCCCCTTTCTCCTGGGGTGAGCGCCGCGTGAGACGTAAGCGCCGGGCGAACGAGCAGTGTCTCGACGCCGCCCAGGCTCGGAGCCAGTATCGGGATCGTGAGGCTGTGCGTGAATTGGGATGTGGCGTCTGACCCGCCCCTCAGTTCGAAGCTCAGCATGCCTCCAAATCCGTCCAGATGCTTTACGGCATTCGCGTGGGACGGCGAGTGCGGAAGACCCGCATAATTGACTCGCTCGACGGCGGAATGCTGATCGAGTGCCGTCGCAAGCGCGAGAGCTGACGCACTCTGTCGCTGCATGCGGACGGCCAGCGTCTTGACACCCCGGTGGAGAAGGAAGCACGCATGCGGATCGAGGCTCCCGCCCAGCTGGACGATCTTCCCGCGGACCTCCTCGATAAGTCGGTCGCTCCCGATCACCGCGCCCGCGACCAGATCCGAGTGCCCGTTAAGGTATTTGGACGCACTGTGGATGGACAGGTCGAAACCCCACTGTCCCGGGCGAAAGTTAACCGGACTCGCAAAGGTATTGTCGATGAGCGACGTGAGGCCGTGATTGGCGGCGAAGCTGGCCAGTGCCGACAGATCACCGACCTGGATCAGGGGGTTAGAAATCGTCTCCACGTAGAGCGCGTTGGTGGCCGGTGTGAGGGCGGCGTCCCAGGTGTCGGGCTCATGGGGATTGATGAAGTCATACGTTACGCCGTACTCACGGAGAAAGGATGTAAGGAAGGCGTGCGTCCCGCCATAGAGCTGGTTCTGGGCGAGGATGTGGTCGCCCGGCGAGAGGGTAGAGAGCAGCGCAGCCGAGATGGCCGCCATGCCGCTGGCCGTAACGATCGCAGCTTCGGCGTCTTCGAGATCGGCCAGCTTGTTTTGGAGCGCCACCTGGCTCGGGTTGTTCGAAAGGCGAACGTAACGGAGATCGTCCTCCGGTCCGCCGTACTCGAACATGGCCGATTGAAAAATGGGCATGGTCACGCTGCCCTGGATTCTGGGCTCCGGCTCGCCAGAATGGATGAGTCGGGTGTCGATGGAGGTTCCCATGCGTATGCGCTTCAGGTTCATAGCAAGTTGAGGAGGCGCCTGATCGCAGGCGAGTCGGCCCCGTGAGATGGTCTCTGCCACCGGCGCCGTGGGCCTTTCTCGACGACGTAGACGATATATGTTGAAAATAGTCCGCCTGACTTTCTGAAAGAGAAACTGGCATCCGTCTTTTTAGGGGTGCACTTCTAGTCATGCACTTCAGACAGGGTGGACTAGATTCGGCCTGGGAACCGGATCTAGAACTTGAAGGCTCGGGTTTGGTGGAACCCGGGCCTTCTTCTTTTTTGGCCGTGAATCGAGGATAATTCGGTTCTGTCGGGAACAATGCTTGTTTAAACAAATATAGCGTTGTGGTATCTAAGTCATCCTGATTCACTCACCGGCAATCTCAACGTTTCGTATGACAGACGACGTACAGACCACACCCCGGCCGATCAAAATCGTTGGAATCGCAGGCAGCCTGAGGCGGCAGTCTCTGAATCGCGGCCTTCTGGCAGCAGCCCGTGAACTCGCTCCGGGTGGCATTGATCTGCAGATTCGCGACCTGGCCGACATCCCTATGTATAACGGTGATGTCGAAAAGAAGGGAATACCGGAGCCGGTCATCCGTTTAGCGGAGGCCATCGCGAACGCCGACGCCTTGCTCGTCGTGACACCAGAGTACAACGGCGGAATTCCCGGCGTGCTAAAAAACGCCCTCGACTGGGCGTCCCGCTCGAGCGTCGGATCACCGCTCCGCGGCAAGCCTGTCGGAATCATGGGCGTATCACCCGGCCGGTTCGCTACCGCACGCGCGCAGGAGCAACTCAAGCTGACGCTGCTGGCCACGAAGTCGAATATCTTTTCAGGCGCAGGAGTGGCGCTGGGACAGGCCGCCGACAAGTTCGAATCCGGCATCCTGGTGGACCCGGCAACGAGGGAATTTGTCGGATCGTACCTGGGACGCTTCGCGGAATGGATCCGGCAAGATCTTGAACACCAGCCTGTCGCAGACAAGCCAACGCAGACGGCTCCTATCGCGTAATGAACATTTCCGGCATCCATCATGTAACGGCCATCGCCGCCGATCCCCAGCGCAACGTTGATTTCTATGCCGGCGTCCTCGGACTCCGACTCGTGAAGCGGACGGTGAATTTCGACGACCCGGGGACGTATCACTTCTACTTTGGTGACGCTGTTGGCAGCCCCGGAACGATCATGACCTTTTTCCCGTGGCCCCGAGCGGTCGCCGGAAACAGCGGGAGCGGAATGGTCGGCGCGACGGCATTCTCGATCCCCCTCGACTCGACAGCGTACTGGATAGAACGACTGTCTGCGCACGGTTTTCCGCCGCGCCTGCTGAACGAGCGGAGCGGTCGCACGGCCGTGGCGGTTCAGGACCACGACGGCCTCGAATTGTTACTGGTTGCCGAAGATGATGATGCGAAAGCCGCGGCCTGGGGTGACGGTCCCGTTCCCGCCGACCACGCAATCCGCTCGTTTCACGGTGTGACGCTGCGAGTAGCGGATCCGGAGCTGTCGGGCAGGTTCTTGGTGGATGTGTTTGGAATGAGCGAAATACCCACTGAAGGGCCACGGCTGAGATTTACCGCACCGGGAGACTTTCCCGGTCGCATTATTGAGATTGAACCGTCTGACGACGCTGGCCGGGGTGGTCGCGGCACCATCCATCACGTCGCGTTTCGGGCTCGATCCGATGAAGAGCAGTCAAGATGGAGAGACAGGCTGTCCGAGGCGGGCCATTCAGTGACGCCGGTTCTCGATCGACAGTATTTCCGCTCCATCTACTTCCGCGAGCCGGGCGGCGTCCTGTTCGAGATCGCCACCGATGCGCCCGGGTTTGATCACGATGAAGAGGTTGAGTCGCTCGGGACCGCGTTGAAGCTTCCGGCATGGCTCGAGCCGCGCCGCACCGCGATCGAGGAGATCCTCCCCCCAATCGAAGAGAAGTCCTATGTCTGAGGAATCTCCCGACCGGACGGTGATCGGGCCCCACGCCGGTCAGCCCGTGCTCCGAGCCGGTCGCCTGGTCGATGCAGATCGGGCACTTATTCTTGTTCACGGACGCTACGCAACGGCACAGAGCATGCTGCCACTTGTCGACGTGCTGAAGCTGGACGGATGGCTGACGGTTGCTCCGCAGGCCGACGGAGGTACGTGGTATCCCGAATCATTTCTCGCTCCGATTGAGCAGAACGAACCGTACCTGAGTTCAGCGCTCGATCTGCTGGATGCCGTGGTCGAGTCGATCATCGAAGAGTCTATCGACCCGGCCGCCATTGCGCTGCTTGGTTTTTCACAGGGAGCCTGTCTCGCGCTCGAGTACGCCGCCCGCAGTTCGCGTCGGCTCGGTGGTGTTGTCGGGCTGAGCGGCGGCCTTATCGGACCACCCGGAACGCAATTCGACTACGCCGGTGGGCGTGATTCGCTGCGCGTCTTTCTGGGCTGCAGTGACGTCGATCCGCATATCCCCGTCGAGCGGGTACGGGAAACAGAGCGCGTGTTCCGGTCGCTGGGCGCAGACGTAACCGCCGAGATCTACACGGGCATGGGCCATACAATCGTTGCCGCTGAACTCGAGCAGACAGGACGTCTGCTGGCCTCAATCGGGTCAGCCAGGACCCAGGGAAAGGACCCTTTGTGATCTAAGATTTCCCGGCTTGCTACAGCCCGAGCTGATCTCGTAATACGTTGTCGCCCGGCCTGTTGCGCGTCCAGTAGTCGAGGAGAATCCTCTCCTTCATCGTCGCGCGCGTGACCAGTTCGTCGCCCGCGGCGCTGCGACCGCCCGACTCTTCCCAGTACTCGATTTCGAACGGAAAGGCGGCCCGATATCTAATCAGCAGTTCGCGGGGAATGCCGTCATACGTCAGGCGGAATTCCATCAGGTCTGACTCCCCATTGACCCGACCGACACTCGCTGACGCCGATTGCGGTTTCCATTCGCTGTGCGAGAAGCGCAAGTAGGACGCTGCCGGCATGACGCGGATCGCTCCCGTCGGCAGGTCGGTCGGATTCAGGCGGACAATATTCCAGAGTTCGTCTTCCAGAACGGTCTCGGCGATTTGCTCGTCCGCGTCACCTTCGTCTTCGAAGTAGCTGTAGTGACGCGCTCGATAGCCGTCGGCCGTGCGATTCAGCTGTGCGAATGTCTGGCCGCACCATTCCTGTATTGACGCGGTCAATTTGAGCGTGTGAGGATCCCTGTCGCGGTTCACCGGAGTGAACACGGACGTCATGATCGAATACGGATAAATGCCGGTGTTGAATTTGCGCGTCGCGTTGAGCTTCAAGACCGTGACGGCGTCCCTGTCGCCGTTGCCCTGATCATCCAGCTTCACCTGCCGGCTGCGAGACAGATCTTCGGTTACGAATATGTTGACGGCGGTTCCGGGGTGCATCGCGCCGTAGCGCGACTGCTCGAGGTCGTAGCTGGTGATTTCTGCCAGACCCTGATACCAGTAGTCCCCGAACTTCGCATCAATCGGACTGGCAGTCAATCGAACCGGGCCCTCCACGACCGCTTCCGGTCCGGGAGACACGCAGGCCGCAACATTGACTGCGATCGCGAGTGTCAGGATGGATTGAAAGATTCGACGCATCGGACGACAGGTGACCGTTTCAGTGAAAGGTGAGCGCTGCATGAACGCTGTCCAGCCACGAATGTTACGCACGTTGAGAGCCGTCGCTGCCGGGCGATGGCCTCGCGCGGCGCGCCGTCTGGATACGGTTTGTGCTCTTGCGCTGGGTCTATCTGTCTTGTTCGGAGTCGCACCATCGAGTGCGCAGACATCACCGGGCCTTGTCTCGATATCGGAGTTGGATTCGACGATCGTGCTGGACATTCGCTACGCGTCGAACGACAACTTCGTCGGTACGCGCATCGACGGCTACGAGGACCCGGTCTGTTTGTTGTCGGCGCCGGCCGCAAGGGCGCTCGTCGAAGCGAATCGGATTCTGGCCGGCATGGGATTTCGTCTCGGCGTGTTCGACTGCTATCGACCGCAGCGCGGAGTTGATCACTTTGTGCGTTGGTCCCGCTACGCACTCGACCAGAAGATGAAAGGCGTCTACTATCCGAATGTCGACAAGAAGCTGTTGTTCGAACTCGGCTACATTGCGTCACGGTCGGGTCACAGCCGCGCCAGTACAGCCGATGTCGGAATGTTGGTCTCGGCAGATTCTTCCGCCGATGGACCGCTTGAGTGGGTCGATATGGGCACGCCGTTTGACTACTTCGACCCATTATCTCACACCGACGCTCCCGGGCTTAGTCGGGAGCAACGTTACCACCGCGACATCCTGAGAGATGCCATGCGAGAGGCAGGCTTTCGGAACTACGCGAAAGAGTGGTGGCACTATACGCTGATCGACGAGCCGTATCGCGACCAGTATTTCGACGTCGTGGTTAAGGTCCCGCGGGACTGACCGTACAGCGTAGGCGTGACTGGACCCCTGCGGATCGCGATCATGTACAAGGCAGGGCGACCTGCGTGTACGTATCCTGCCCTCATTATCTTACCGGGGCCATCCCAATTCGCTCACAGGTGATTCCCTTGTCGCGATACAGCCTGCTACTTCTATTGTCCGCCCTCTCGCTTCCCGTTGTCGCACAACAGGTCCAGATCACGAATGTTGATGCACGGTCTGCCATATCGCTGGATGGGGACTGGTCGTCCATAATCGATCCCTATGAGAACGGCTACTACAACTACCGATACGAGCCTCACGCCAACGGCTATTTCCGAAATCAGAAGCCGCAGTCACCTTCGGATCTGGTCGAATATGACTTCGACACGAGCCCTGTCCTGGCGGTGCCGGGTGACTGGAACTCCCAGCGTCCGGAGCTGCTCCTCTACGAGGGCACGATCTGGTACAAGCGATCTTTCGGATATGATCTGCCTGCGAAGCGTCGCGCGTTTTTGCACTTCGGTGGAGCGAACTACGAGGCACGCGTATATCTGAACGGTAACGAACTTGGTGTCCATTCGGGAGGCTTTACGCCTTTCGCCTACGAAGTGACGGACCGCCTTCGAGGAGAGTCCAACGACCTCGTCGTCAAAGTCGACAACAGGCGCAGACGCGACGGTGTCCCGACCGTGAATACCGACTGGTGGAACTATGGCGGGCTTACGCGAAAGGTTCGGGTGATTGAGGTTCCGGATACGTTCATCCGCGACTATGTAGTGCAGTTGGCACCCGCCCAGCCGGACCGTGTGACTGGATGGGTACAGCTTGACGGCCCGGATGCGAAGCAGACCGTGACGGTCCGCATACCGACTGCGGATGTGGAGCACGAGGTGCAGACGGACGCCGATGGTTATGCGTCTTTCAGTTTTTCGGCCGATCTGCGACGGTGGTCGCCCGACGATCCTCACCTTTACGAGGTGGTTGTTGAATCGCGAACCGACCGGGTCATTGATCAGATCGGATTCAGAACCGTGACGACGAGAGGATCGCAGGTACTGCTCAACGGGGAGCCGATCTTCATGCGTGGAATCTCAATTCACGAAGAAGCTCCTTTGCGGGGCGGACGCGCGCATCATGTCGAAGACGCGCGGACGCTGCTGGGCTGGGCCCGCGAACTTGGGTGCAACTTCGTGCGGCTCGCCCACTATCCGCACAACGAGACCATGGTCAGGGAGGCTGACCGTATGGGCCTCCTTGTGTGGTCGGAAATCCCTGTGTACTGGACGATCCTATGGGATAACCCGGAGACATTTGCGCTTGCCATGCGCCAACTCGAGGAGATGATCGCCCGAGACAGGAATCGCGCCTCGGTAGTGATCTGGTCGGTGGCAAACGAGACGCCCCGAACACCATCCCGACTCACGTTTCTCAACCGTCTTATCGATCGCGCTCGAGAGCTCGACGGGACACGGCTGATTTCCGCGGCGACAGAGCTGTCGTATGACGCAGACCGCGTAATCGTGGATGATCCCCTTGCAGCATCGCTCGACGTCATCGGAGCCAACGAGTATGTCGGCTGGTACAGTCGACGGGTCGAGGACATCGGGCAACTGAAGTGGGAGAGTGAGTTTGAAAAACCGTTGATCATGAGTGAGTTTGGCGGCGGTGCCAAGTATGGATTGCACGGAGACGCCGGTACGCGGTGGACGGAGGAGTATCAGGCCGAGCTCTACAGACAGCAGGTCGGCATGCTGGAGCGGATTCCGTTTCTCGCGGGCATGAGTCCGTGGATCCTCATGGACTTCAGGTCGCCACGGCGGCCGCTGCCGGGTGTCCAGGACTTTTGGAACCGAAAGGGTCTCCTCTCGGAGCGCGGCGATCGCAAGCTGGCGTTCTATGTACTGCAGGGTTTCTATCGGGATCTACAGGTGCGAGATCATTTGCGTCGCTAGTTTGTGGCGCGATGTTCAATCACGTTCATGCGAAATGCGCGCTTGCGGTCACGATCGATACTCCGAGAAATCGAATCCAATTCGCGTTGCGTTGTTCGATACGACATTCGCCATTCATACGTTGGAGCGACGCGCTGTTTTTAACTGACCCGACTGAAACGGTAGACCGCTATGCGGACGCGCAGGCTTGGCTTTACTGACCTTGAACTGACTACGGTGGGACTCGGCACGTGGGCCATTGGCGGTCCATGGGATTTCGGCTGGGGCCCACAGGACGACGCAGAATCGGTCGCGACGATTCATCGCGCTCTCGATCTCGGGATCAACTGGATGGACACGGCACCGGCCTATGGCCTTGGGCATTCAGAAGAGATTGTAGGAAAGGCGATTAGAGGCAGACGTGATGACGTCATTGTGGCGACGAAGTGCGGTCTGGTGTGGGATAATCCATCGACACGTTCCGTTGAAAGCCGGCTGAAGGCGGCGAGTGTGAGGAAGGAGGCGGAGGCGAGTCTGCGGAGATTGCAGGTCGACGTAATCGACTTGTATCAGATTCACTGGCCGAATCCCGAGGTCGATCTGGAGGAGGCATGGGAGGAAATCGCTCGGCTGGTCGAGGAGGGCAAGGTGCGCTACGCAGGCGTGTCGAACTTTTCGATCGAGCAGATTGAGAGGGCTCGCAGAATACATCCGGTTGCGTCGCTTCAGCCACCGTACAGCATGGTGCAGCGGAGTGTGGAGAGGGATCTGCTGGATTATTGCCTGGAGAACGAGATCGGTGTTGTGGTCTACAGTCCTATGCAGGCCGGATTGCTCACAGGAAAGTTCTCGCGGGATTTGTTTGCGGCACTTCCTGAGGACGACTGGCGTCGCAAGAATTCCCAGTTTCAGGATCCCGACTTCGGCGCGACGCTCGCACTCGTCGATCGATTGCGGCCTGTTGCAGAGCGTGCAGGAAGGTCGCTGGCCGAGTTGGCGATCGCGTGGGTGCTGAGGAGACCTGCGGTGACGGCAGCGATCGTCGGCGCGCGGCGACCGGACCAGATAGAGCAAACGTCTAACGCCGGCAACTGGCAGTTGACCTCGGCTCAGGTCGATACGATCGAGGAACTCCTTGCGACGCGCGAGGCCGGGATCGGCTCCTGACTTTCGCTTGATCGGAGATCTATTGTCGCGTCAGTGCGACGTGTTCGAGCAGCAGCTCGCCGTCAGTCGATCGGATCTGTCCAAGTATTCCTTCAGGGCGCACCGTTCCCAGGTAAGCGAACTTGGCCTTGCCGCTCTGTCCGTCGAGTATCGTCAGCTTGACGTACTCTGACGTCAGCGTACCGGTAACGGCATCGTAGCTTGTGATCTCGTCTTCGGTGCTCGCGCATGAGGTGCTGGACATGGAATGAATTCCCACCCCGAAAATCCGACCGTCGGACTCCTTCAGACTCAGCGTGAAGTCGCCGATGGAATACGCGCAACTGTTCCAGTCAAGATCGCTCACTGCGCTACTTTCGGAGGCCGTCGATGCCCACTCGCCGTCCAGATTCACTGCCACGAACGGCTCCGCTTCCCCGTTATCTTCTCGGGCCTTTCCGCCCGGGCTCATTAACTCGTCGAGCGTGAAGGCGACGTGGTCTGACGGTTCCTCCTCCGTCGCAGGGGTATCAACGCTGTGATACTGTCTTATGAGCGCGGGATCCGTAGTGGCGTCCTTGGTCTGGTTCATCACCTGATACCAGTCACCGACCGTGGATGCCAGGACAAGTCCCACTCCCGTCGCGATTACGACTCCGGAAAGGATGCGGGCCGTCCGTCGCTTGCGGGCGTGGGGATGATTGGGGTCAGACAAATGCACTAATTCGTCGGCTCACCTGTGGTGGCGGAATAGGCTACATGCGGGCGGGTTCATGAATATTTATCGAACGCAAACCGGACTTGATAAGGGCTGAACGCGCCCTGATAGCGATTTTGGACGTCGATCTTGATCTTTCTCTACTTTCCTGACACTGTAACACACTGTGCAGCAGTGAGATATCTTACCCGCGCAGCGATCCGTGTGGGGGCCCGGAATTCCAGGAAGAATACATTGCCTGACGCTCCTGACACCCTGACAACCCATCATGCCGGCCGACGGGCTGATGTTCGGAGTGATCAGATCTCGATTCTGACCTGATTCCGAAGCACACCTTCAATGTCCGGTGGCGACCAGCCCGGCGGTTTCATCCATTTCCCGTCCTCGCGCATATAGGACCCGGGTTCGAACTTCCGAAGGTTGGCCGCATCCACCTCCTCAAGGACGGACTCGTCATCCACACCGAAGGCGATGAGTGTTCCCACCGTGACGACCGAGATGTCGGCGCACCCGTCAACAACGCCCTCGAGGTCTACTTCGCCTGTGGCTTTGAATACGTGTTCTACGTCGGGATCATTGACAACGATCGAGTCAGTCCCGTTCGTCGCCGTCACTTCAACGCCAAGTGCGGTGACCGTTTCCAGCGCTTCCTCCAGAATCAGTGTGGCACGCAGGATTCGTGTAGCCTCGTCGGGGATGTCGGGAAGGGCCGGGGTCGGCTGACCTACCTTCTGCATGAACTGCTGGACGCGTCGATAATGAGGAGTTGGCATTGACTCTGCGGAGAATGGTGGGATACGAGACGCTCACCAAAAAATCTAACAATTCGCCCGGCCGTTTCGGCGACGTGTGGAAAACTTTACGCGCATCAGGCGGGGCCGGCGCGGATTCGGCAGCCTCAGCGCACGAACGTAACGGTTCGAGAGATTCGATCTGATCCGGACTCGACCGCGATGACATACAGCCCGGAGGCCACTGGTCGACCTTCGCCATCAGTTCCGTCCCACGTTAGTCGGCTCTGACCGACAGGCGTGATGCCATCGGCAAGAGTGCGCACGACGCGACCGAGCACATCCGTCACATATAGTCTGGCTTGCTCCGCGTGACGACTCGTGAACGTAATCGTCGTGGTGGACTGAAACGGGTTCGGGTACACGGCATCCACGCTAAGCGACCGTGGCATCCCGCCCGGCGTCTCGTCCACGGCTGTCGTCAGAGCTCCGTCCTCTATCGTGAGTCCGGGCGTGAGATCCCGTCCGGCCAGACCGGGATGATCTGGGCCAAACCGGTAGAAGCGAAATACTGTGTTGGCGTCACGGTTGAATCCCTCGTCAGGGATTTCTCCGTACTGAGGTACAATGACGGTGTCCGAGACCACGGGACTTATGTATCGCCAGACTTCATCACCATCCGGTGTGATTTCGAGAACTGTTCCGTGCGCTCCGTCCGTCACAAACGTGTTCCCGTTTGGCAGCCGCTCCGCGCCCGACAGGATGGCCGTATAGAGGTCGGTTGGGACCGGTGCCGTGTACGTCCAGACGGGAGCGGCCGGCCCGAATGCGGCGGACGGCACGGGCCAGACGTAGGAACCGTCAGGATTGATGGGTGGCTCCAGTTCTTCAACAGACGAGAAAGCGCCTGCAGGCCGCTGGAATCCGTTGTTAAAGACCAACAGACGATCTTCGCCAACCAGGTCAGGCCCAACCCAGTGCACGTGGTGCTGGCCAAATAGAACCTGGTCCGTTTCGGTGCCGGCTCTGTAGGCTGCGGGGTTTCCCCACCGGTACAGCAGATCGCCACCCCGACCGTATCGACCACCGGTATGCCCGGCAGCCTCCTGCGTGGACGTGCTGTGATCGACGATCCAGACCTCACTGAAGCCTCTATTGCTCAGTACGATCTGGTCCAATTCGGGATGATATGCGACGGAATTGAAGTGAATCCAATCCTTGCCGCGTTCGGCCTGGAAATTGACGTCGATCAGTTCCGGGTGTGCAGCCACGTCGCCGTAGTTGGCGCGGGTCGGATCAAAATCCTGAATCATGTGATCCCAGACGTTCCACTGCCACACGATTTCTCCGCCGAACGACCCTGTCGGCCTCACTTCGATAATCGTCTCCGGCCACACTCCATCTTCTGTGATCCGCAAACTGTCCCGTCCGGCTTCGATGGCTTCCTCGCGCGTCTTGTATACCCAGGCCATCATCAGAACATTACCGTTTGGCAGCGGCTCGATGTCGTGATGCAGCTGAGCCTCGTCGCCGGCCAGTTCGTATGCCCAGACCAGGTTGCCGTCCCAGTCGATTCGTTCTACACGCGCACCGACGCCGCCCGCGTTGAATCTTGAGAAGCCCCGGCCGAAGGTTGCTGTCCGAAGAATGCTACCGTCATCCATCAAGTAGGCGGGATTTGCGATGAGGTAGTCGCTCGGCCAGGTGTGGACGAGCCGTCCTTCCATGTCGACCAGGAAGGTTTGATACGAGGAGCGCGGGGCGAAGAAAGTGTATCCGTCAAATGTACCGGCGTCGGAGTGAATTACACCGACGGTCCTTTCCAGCTGTGCCGTGGCGGTGCCCGCATAAAGCGCGGGTCCGGCCAGAACGGCGCACCACATCCAGGCGATGGCGAGGGAACGGATGTCGTGTAAATTGATGACGGTCATGGGCCCGAATGGTTCGCTGTCGGTTGACGGATGGGTGTCCCGAAAATGTGGCCGCGGAAAGATAGATTCCCAGAAGGGCCCCTTCCAGGCGATTCTGATGCCCAGGGCCATAACGGGATACGAAAAGGGGTAGTCGTGCGTTCGTAGAGGAGAATTAAACAGGAAAGGGGGGCAGAATGTTCAGGGAGTTACTCTTATCCACCGTCCTCGCTGCGACGTGGCTCACACTGGGCTTTCTATTGTGTGGCGTGCTCTACGGCGTCGCCGGGTCACTCTTCGGGCCGTTTCAGCTTATGGCGTGGGAGGAATCGCTGGGTACGATCAGGTTGTGGAATGGCATGTCGATCGGCAGGGTTTCCGTCTGGATGTACGGTATCGCGGTGTTCGTCAGCGTCCTTCCGGTAAACTACTACTGGCTTCGCCGACTTCACCGGCAGTCGCAATGAAACTCTGGTGTCGCCGGTACGTCTTGAGACGTGACATCCAGCATACCACGAAGAGATGAAAGGCACCCTCAGGATATCCACCGTGCGCGGCATAAGCGTTTTCATGCACTGGACGCTACTCGTCTTCTTTGCCTGGCTCTTTGGCATGACGCTCTGGCGAGGCGGCTCCTTGACCACCGCGTTTGGCGGCCTCGCTCTCGTTGGTTCTGTCTTCGGATGTGTGGCGCTCCACGAACTCGGGCACGCTCTGACCGCGAAACGGTTTGGGATAACAACCCGCGACATCACGCTGTACCCGTTCGGAGGAATTGCCCGTCTGCAGAGTGCGCAGATGAAGCCGGCGGAGGAAATGTGGGTGGCGCTTGCCGGTCCGGCGGTGAACGTGGCAATTGCGATCGCACTGTATGTGTTGTCGGGCGTGACTGGTTACTCTGTTGCGGCGGCCGGCTTTCTTCAACCGGGCGGGTTTTTGTCGACGCTGATGTGGCTCAACATTTCGCTGGCTGCATTCAACATGATCCCCGCCTTCCCGATGGATGGTGGGCGTGTTTTGCGCGCCGGACTCGCGTCTCGCATGCGTTATGATGCGGCCACGCAGGTCGCGGTGTTTGTCGGGACCATGATCGCAGCGGGGTTCTTCCTGTTTGGCATCTTCACGTTGAACCCCGTACTGGCGTTCATCGGCGTGTTCGTTTTCTTCGGTGCCCTGCACGAGGCGCAGGCAGTCACCGGCCGGTAGGAGCATCCCGGGGCAGACGCCCACATGAGGCATTGGAGTTCCGGGCATGAGGCCCGCAGCGGCAACTCGCCGTACTTTCACCAGTTGTTATCGGGGCGGGCCGCACAGTAGTCGGCTCGCGTCTCTTTGTTGCCGACGAAGTGAATCAACGAACGAATGAAGCACGCATTTGAGGTTTCGGGGCTCAACCTGAGCGTGGTGCTGGGCCTGATGTTCTTGCTATGGTTGCTGAGTCTCCTTCGGAAAGATGCAAGCATTGTTGACCCGTTCTGGGGTGCCGGCTTCGTAGTTATCGCGTGGGTGACATCGATGTTCGTCGAATCCCACTCGGAACGATCGTGGCTGCTCGTCGCACTGACGACAATCTGGGGCCTGCGATTGACGGGTTTCTTGCTCTGGCGCAACCTCGGCAAGCCCGAGGACTATCGCTACGCCGAAATGCGACAGAAACACGGCCAGCGATTCCCAATTGTGAGTCTGATGACTGTCTTCATGCTGCAGGGTGTGCTCATGTGGCTGGTGTCGTGGCCCGTGCAGTTCGGTCAGATGTCTGTCGCGGCTTCATTCGGGCTGCTGGACGCGGCGGGTGTTGTTCTCTGGGCAACGGGTATGCTCTTTGAAACGGTCGGCGACTACCAGCTGAGTCGGTTCAAGTCCGATCCATCGAATCGGGGGCAAGTGCTCGACACTGGTTTTTGGCGATATACGAGACATCCGAATTACTTCGGTGACTTCTGTGTGTGGTGGGGACTGTACCTGATCGCCGCATCTGCCGGCGTGTGGTGGACGGTCGTGGGGCCGCTGCTGATGAGTTACCTGCTGCTTCGGTTCTCCGGCGTCAGCCTGCTGGAGAGCACGATCGTGGACCGGCGACCATCGTACCGGTCGTACATCGAGCGGACGAACGCCTTCTTCCCGGGTCCGCCGAAGAGAGAAGAGTGAAGCAGTCAAGACGCGGACGTTGCGACATGCCTGAGCGATCTGGCGACAGAGAATCGCGAGGGTTCCCACCACACCTGTCGTGGTGCGATCGAACAAGTACCTGAATTCTATGGTGTCGTTCTCAACTGGCCTGTGCTTCCGTTTCGCACCGTCTCATCAGCACGCCAAGTAGAATCGCCACGACAAACAACGCGGGTACATCGCCTATGAGATTCGCGCGCTCGACCGGATCGACAAATGCCTGCACCGCCATTATTCCAGCGTGCACGACGCTTGACCAAACGGTAAACCAGATCAGGCTGCGGTGCTCCATCGGGTTCTTCGAAGCCAGCAGCAGGAATACGCCGAGCGTAGCATAGATGCCGATGATCATCTGCTCATATTCACTCTGACGCGGTTCCCAGCCCCACCCCGATGGCCAGATCTGCATTAGGGTGATGATCCCGACAATGAAGATGACACCGACCGCGATGAGCGCGATTCGAAGGTGTTTCTCAGAATTTGCAGTGGCCATGTTGGGTGTCCCCGGCAAGTGAAAACTTCGTCGCAATTCCTCCTGTTACAAATAACTAAACAGAAATGCGAGGGGAACACGTCTATTGACGGGTGGGCCAGGGTTGTTCACCGGCGTGTCGACCGGGCCGCTGTCTTCCGGGTAGAGGCGGGAGCGGACTAACTCAGAAGAACTTCCCGAGGTCGCCCAGATCGATCAGTCGAAGCCCGCGTCGCATATAGCTCTGCACACCGGGCACGAAAATGCGCTTCTCCGACAACAACTTCGTGGTGCGTTCGTCACGAATGAAGAGGTAGAAAGCGTACTGGCGTCGGTAGTCACAGCCGGGCTGAACCTCTTCACGCATGTGCCAGGTACCCACGCCCCGAATGATTCGCTCCCTGCAATACTGGCACTGCTTGTACCGGTCCTCCCAGCGACCGTCCGGGTGGAACCGTACGGCTCGGCCGAAGCTGTGGTCGTCGAGCAGCTGCCAGTTTCCGTTCTCGACGCGAACGATTGAGTCCTTGTCGTCAACGGCGGACTTGAGCCCGATGCTGCCCACAGTTCCGGGAGGTAGTGTCCAGCGCGCCTTTACCGCGATGGTGCAGGAGAGGGACTGCGCCTCCGCCACAGACCACACGGCCGGGAGAAGGAAGACGAAAAGGATGGCGATCAGCTTGCGCACGCGGCCGGGGATCTGCTTGGAAGAATGGTGTACCCGTACTACCTGCAGGAACGCAAAAATACGCAACATTCGTAAATCGATTGTTCATACGTCGGCCCACGTGCAACGAGAAACGCGCCGGTGGCGACTCGGGGCCGCGAAGCGAGTTGTTTATTGCAAATGAGGACGTGATTCTGTAAATGGGATTGGAGGAGTCTTCATAAATCAGACGCGAGACGCGGCGTGGTATTCAAATCTCAGGACACACCATACGACGTGTGCATTGTCGGCTCCGGAGCCGGAGGTGGAATGGCAGCACGTACGCTCTGCGAAGCGGGAGTTCGCGTCGTCATGCTGGAGGCTGGGGCGATGTGGGATCCGGTCAACGACGGACACATGTTCGACTGGAATTATGATTCGCCGCGTCGCGGTGCCTCGTCGAAGGAAAGGCCATTCGGAGAATTCGACGGATGCATTGGCGGATGGGACATCGAGGGTGAACCGTATACGCGTGCGGATGGCACGGAATGGGATTGGTTTCGGGCCCGCATGCTCGGAGGCAGAACAAACCACTGGGGCCGTATCTCGCTGAGATTCGGTCCGGACGATTTCCGCCGCAAGAGCATCGACGGAGAAGGCGACGACTGGCCGATCACGTACAAGGATCTCGAACCGTACTACGACCGTCTCGATCGACTTGTAGGCATTTTCGGGTCGCGCGACAACTTCTACAACGCGCCGGATGGTGTTTTCCTGCCGCCGCCGAAACCGCGGTGTTATGAACTGTTGGTGCGTCAGGGCTGCGAGCGGATCGGTATTCCTGTGCTTGCCTCTCGACTCTCGATCCTGACGAAATCGATGAACGGCCGGGCCGCGTGTCATTACTGCGGACAGTGCGGACGCGGCTGCGCTACCAATTCTAACTTCTCGAGCACTTCGGTCTTTCTTCCGCCGGCACTCGAGACCGGTAATCTCACGATCGTGCCAAACGCCATGGCTCGTGAAGTGATGACAGACGCGGAAGGTCGGGCCACGGGTGTGTCGTACGTGGATACGATATCCTTTCAGGAATACCAGGTCAATGCACGCGTCGTGATTCTGGCCGCCAGTGCTTGCGAGACGGCCCGGCTTCTTCTCAATTCGAAATCGTCCCGACATCCGAACGGCCTGGCAAATTCCAGTGACGTCGTAGGTCGCTACCTGATGGATTCGACGGGCGCCGGCGTCACGGGATTCTTTCCGCAACTGCTGGATCACGTGCCGCACAACGGAGACGGTGTCGGCGGGGCGCACATTTACATTCCGTGGTGGCTTGAACGCGAGCGCACGGCGTTTCTTCGTGGCTACCATATGGAGGTGTGGGGCGGTCGTGGCATGCCCGGCTATGGCGCGCTCAATGGCGTTCAGCATCTGAACGGACAGATGGCAGTCGCGAATGGCAAGGCTCGGAGCAAGGGCGGCGGAGGATTCGGACTCCAATTGAAGGAAGACTACAGGAGCCTGTATGGTGCGGTGATCGGACTGGAGGGGCGCGGCGAGATGATAGCTCGCCGCGAAAACCACTGCGCCATCGATCCCGATGTCGTCGACAAATACGGTATCCCCGTATTGCGGTTTGACGTCAGGTGGAGCGATCAGGAGATTCGTCAGGTGAAGCATTTTCACGAGACGGCCCGTGAAATCATCCATGCGATGGGTGGAACACCGGTTGGTGACATGCCCGGAGCTGCCGAGAACTACGGGATTCTGGCGCCCGGGCGGATCATTCACGAAGTGGGCGTCACGCGCATGGGGACGGACGCGAAGACGTCGGCGCTGAATGCAGACTGCCAGGCGCATGACGTCGACAATCTGTTTGTCGCCGATGCCGGTCCGTTCGTGTCGCAGCCCCACAAGAACCCGACGTGGACAATCATGGCGCTCGCTATGCGGACGTCGGAGTTCGTCGCCGAAGAACTGAGCCGTCGCAACCTTTAGCCGATCGTGTCATGGACAGAAGAGACTCTTTGAAACTGATTGCTCTCACGCCCTTTGTGGGCGGGCTCGCCTGTCGGCAGGCAGCGAAAACGCCGGGTGCTGTGCCGGGCGTGACTGCTGAGAGCGTGTTTGTTGACTATGAGATACAGTTCTTCTCGGAGGCAGAATTTCGGACCGTGCGGCTGTTGGCCGACATGATCATTCCACGGGATGATCGCTCGGGTGGCGCGTCGGACGCGTACGTGCCCGAGTTCATCGATTTCACGGTGAACGATCGGCCGGATCTGCGGACGCCGATTCGCGGCGGCATTCACTGGCTCGACAGCGTATGTCGTCGCCGGTTTGGATCCGCCTTCTCGGATTGTTCGGAGGCGGACCAGGCGGCCATGCTCGAGGATATAGCGTTCCCGGATGTTGCTCCGCTTGAGTACAGGGCCGGAGTGCAGTTCTTCAATTCGTTTCGCGATCTGGTGGCGTCGGGGTTCTGGTCGAGTCGCATGGGTGTTGACGATCTTCAGTATACCGGCAATGTGGCGCTGGCGAGTTGGGACGGATGTCCGGTCGAGGCCCTGGACCGGCTCGGCGTGTCGTACGACTGAGACGTAGCGAGTCTTCCGAGTGGCTGCCGTTGGTTCTTGCCCTCTGCGTCGTGTGTTGCCGCCTCATCTTCTGGTGCTGCTTGAGTGGATTCCGACATGAAGTGAGGCGACATTATCTTGTTCACCGTCTCCCACCTGAAACTCCTGCTCCAAAACCTGGATATGTTACATAAGTCTGTCATCCCGCTTCTACTCCTGGCCTGCTCACTCAATTTGCTTCAGAAATCGCAAGCCCAGTTTCGCGTCTCGCGGCTCATTGGCGATGGCATGGTCATGCAGCGGGGCGCAGAGGTCCCCGTCTGGGGCTGGGCACTGCCCGGCGAGCGAGTGAGTGTGATTCTCGAGGGCCGGCGACACTCATCTGTGGCAGATGCTGACGGGCGCTGGAAAGTCGTGCTCGGTGCGCTGCAGCCCCCGGGACCGTACGAGATGCAGATACAGGGCCCCGGAGAATCTGTGGTTGTCAAAGACATTCTGGTTGGCGACGTGTGGGTGGCGTCGGGACAATCAAACATGGAGTGGGTCGTCGCAGACGCGGATGGTATCGCCGTCGAGGATTCTGCGATTCGTCATTTCAAGGTGCCAAGGTCGTGGTCGGATGAGCCGGAGGATTCGCTGGCCGGAGGTCTCTGGGAGAAAGCCGATGCCGAACACATCCCCGCGTTTACGGCTGTCGGCTACTACTTCGCTCACGCACTGAGGGAGCACATCGATGTCCCTATCGGGATCATCAATACATCCTGGGGTGGAAGCAGGATCGAACCGTGGATGAGCGCAAGAACGCTCGGGATTGATGAAGATACTCGTGAAAAGCTGCGCGCGGACGATCAAGCTCGAAAGGAAGCGGTACGCGAACGTCTGAGGTCGCGCATCGGCGTTATTCCGGAGAGTGACGCAGGCCTTATCGACGGCGTCGCCTACTGGGCGGACCCGGAACTGGACGACAGCGCATGGATTGAGATTGCGGTGCCGTCGACATGGGAGGCGGCGGGCTTCGAAGGAGTAGATGGTGTCGCGTGGTATCGCACCGAACTCGCACTGACGGAGGGTGAAATCGCCGGTGGCATCACGCTTGGACTCGGGATGATCGATGACTCCGACATCAGCTGGGTGAATGGAGTCGAAGTAGGTCGGACGGACAATGCCTGGAATGAGGCCCGCCGCTACGACGTCCCGGCATCTGTCCTTCGAGCGGGCGAGAACGTAATTACCGTGCGGGTTTCCGACGCCTGGGGAGCCGGTGGCATCGCGGGCCCGCCGGAGACCGTTTTCGTCGAGGTTGGAGCTGAGCAGCGTCTGCTTCCGGAGACGTGGCGGTTTATGTTCGGGCAAGTCAGTCTAGAAGCGGTAGGCAACAAGAATCAGCTGCCGATGCTGCTCTGGAACAAAATGATTCATCCGCTTCAGCCGTTTCCCGTCAACGGATTCATCTGGTATCAGGGGGAATCGAACGCGGGCAGTGTCGAGGACGCAGAGGTGTATGCCACGCTCTTCACGGACATGATCCAGAGCTGGCGCACGGAGTGGGGTCAGGGTGATCTTCCGTTCCTGTGGGCTCAACTCGCGAACTACATGGCCGTTGACGAGGATCCACCGGTGTCGAGTAGTTGGGCGGTACTGCGTGAGTCGCAGTCTGCAGCGCTGTCACTCCCGAATTCCGGGCAGGCAATCCTGATCGACATCGGTGATTCGGACGACATTCATCCGCGCAACAAGCAAGACGTCGGGAAGCGTCTGGCCCTGGCTGCGCTTAAGATCACCTATGGCAAGAACGTGGTCCACTCCGGACCCACGTATGGCAGCCATGAAATCAAGGACGGCCGCGTAATCGTCCGGTTTGATCACGTCGGCGACGGGCTCGTGACACGAGGAGATATCTTGAGCGGGTTCGCCATCGCCGGAGCCGATGGTCGCTTTGTCTGGGCGAACGCACAGATCGAAGAAGACCGTATCGCCGTATGGAGCGATGATGTGCCGGAGCCTGTTGCGGTCCGATATGCCTGGGGCGACAACCCCGAAAGTGCGAACCTGTATAACTCGGAGGGCCTTCCGGCGTCGCCGTTCAGAACTGACTCGTGGCGCTGACTCCCTGAGTTGCGTTTCGTATTGCAGCAATCGCATCGGCAGGCAGGAGTCCTGATCGGCACGGCCTTCCGGAGACTGCGGGATTTCGGGCCGGTCCGGCAGGATTCCTTCTTTCCGGATAAGACGATGCCGTTCGACAACGGTCGTTGACGATTCCGGTCGCGGCCGGAGTCCGAGTCCGGTGGACACTCCCCGACATCTCCAAGCCCACGATCAGAACTGGACCTTCTCGAGAAATGCCACACTCTGCGGGATATTCGCCAGCTGATCGGTCGATTCGTCCTCGATGTAGTACCGTTTGACGCCGATTTCCTTCGCGGCTCTAAGGACTCCCGGGTAATCGATCTGCCCGGTTCCGACGGCTACGTCCGCCTCGGCGGGCGCCCCGCCGGAATGGTCGCCAGTCTGGTGCCCCTTCTTCATGTCTTTGATGTGCATGAGCGTCCATCGGTCGGGATACCGATGCAGGAGGGCGACCGGATCGGTGCCCGCATTGGCGACCCAGAATACGTCCATCTGAAACTCGACGAGCTCGGGATCGGTCTCTTCAGCGATTACGTCAAATGGTGTTTTCCCGTTCGGTCCGGGCTCAAATTCGTAGCCATGGACGTGATAGAAGAACTGGAGGCCACGTTTCTTCGCCGCGGCTCCCCACGTGTTGAGATAGTCGGCTTCCATCCGCGCCGTGTCGAAGGTGAAGGGTTTGCGGTACTGCTCAGGAATCCAGGCAAGGCCGACGTACTCGACACCAAGTGCCACGGCTTCGTCAAGTACAACGTCGACACTGTCCCGGATACGGTCGTGGTCGACGTGCATCGAGGTGCCTTTCAGATCCGCGGCGGCAAGAGTGTTGCGGAAGTCGCTGGGCGTCAGTCCATATGTTCCGGCCAGTTCGACTTCTCGGAAGCCCATCGTGCGGGCGGTCTGAAGTGCGTCTGTGAGGTTGTCGGCAGTATACTCGCGCAGACTCCAGAGTTGCAGGCCGATTGGCCCATCGAAGTCACCTTCAAACGAGATGTGCCTGTGTGTTGTATCGTTCATGACGGCGTCATTGTCGTGGTCTGCGGCCCGATGGGGTGCGCAGGAAAGGAGGGTGGCCGCGAGGGCGAACGAGATGAGCAGACCTGGCGAGCGTTTCATGATCTATCGATGGGCTCCGGGAATGGAGTGTCCGGCTGCTGGCGTCAAGTGCGATTCGGCATTCAAGACAACAAAATCGGTAACATAGAAATAGGAAACCCGTTCGATCGAGGTACGAATCGAGCAACCGGACCTCGAGAAACCCCGGCAAGACTAAGATGGACAACAAGACAACCCTCCGTGTCGCAACCTTCAGCCTGGTAACCATGCTATTAATCGCACCGTCGTCGGCGCAAAGCGTTGGCGTATTCGAAGGCCACACTGACGTCGGCGATGTCAGAATACGCGGCGCGGCCACGTACGACGCCGAGAGCGAGGAGTACCGTATTTCCGGTGCCGGCTACAACGTATGGTTCGATCACGACGAGTTTCACTTTGTCTGGAAGCGACTCAGCGGCGACTTCATCGTGAGGGCCCACGCGCGATTCATTGGAGAGGGGGTGGATCCCCATAGAAAACTGGGATGGATGGTACGATCGAGCCTTGATTCGAACGCGACGCACGTCAGCGCCGTCGTCCACGGCGATGGTCTGACTTCGCTTCAGATGCGTAAAGCAGTAGGCGGACAGACGGAGGAAGTGCGTGCGTCGATCACGGGGGCGGACGTAATTCAACTTGAACGGCGCGCGAATACCTACACGATGTCGGTCGCCCGTTTCGGTGACCCGCTCATCACGGAGCAGACGTCCGATCTTGTTCTTGGCGAGAGCGTGTACGTCGGTCTTTTTGTCTCATCACACAATGAGGACGTTCTGGAAGAGGCGGTGTTTGAGAACGTGCGCATTGTCGCCCCGGCCCCCGATGACTTCGTTCCGTATGAGGACTATATCGGGAGCAACCTCGAAATCATGGATATCGAGACAAGCCGTAGAAGGGTCCTTTATCGATCTTCCGAGTCGCTGCAGGCGCCGAACTGGACCACGGATGGCAAAGCGCTCATTTACAATAGCAATGGCCTGCTGTTTCGATTCGACCTGCAAACGAGGATGCCGGTAGCGATCAATACGGGTTTCGCAACGCAGAACAACAACGACCACGTGCTGTCATTTGACGGGCGGCAGCTGGCGATCAGTCATCACAGCGCTGAGGACGACGAGACGTCTATCATCTACACAGTACCGGTGGAAGGCGGTATACCGCAGAGAGTTACAGCCAGAGGGCCTTCTTATCTCCATGGCTGGTCGCCCGACGGAAGACATCTTGTGTACACAGCCAGGCGAGATGGAGATTATGACATCTTCAAGATTCCCGTGGAGGGTGGTGAGGAGGTGCGCCTGACGAGCACTCCCGGTCTGGACGACGGTCCCGAATACAGCCCGGACGGCAAGTACGTCTACTTCAATTCTGTGCGCAGCGGCACGATGCAGATCTGGCGGATGAGGCCCGACGGTAGTGAGCCGGAGCAATTGACGGAGGACTCATTCAACAACTGGTTTCCGCATGTGTCGCCGGACGGAGAGCGAATCGTGTTTCTGTCGTTCCACTCGGACGTGGATCCTGGCGATCATCCGTTCTACAGGCACGTTCTCCTCCGCATGATGTCGGCGGACGGTAGCGCTCCGGAGGTGATCGCATATGTCTACGGTGGTCAGGGGACGATCAATGTGCCGTCGTGGTCGCCGGACAGTAAGAGTATTGCATTCGTCAGCAACACGATCCAGTAGTTCAGGTCGAGGCCTGCCTGGGTTGCAGACGGTTCGTCACGTCCAGAGGAGCGGCACGTCCATGCGGACGTCGAAGAGGAGGATCTCACTATCCTCTTCAAATGCAAGATCGATACGATTGACGTTTGTGATACCCGCTCCGTCCCCGGACTCCAGCGTCAGGCCGGCGACGAGCATTTTTCCGCGGACAACCTGAATCCACCCGCCGCGGCCATCTTCAACCGTGTGTGTGAGAGAGTCTGCCGGTGCAAAAAGTCCTGCGTAGATGAACGCATCGGTATTGATTGGCATACTGTCGCCGCGTGCGTCCGGTGATACATAGAGACGGAGTCTACCCTGTCGCTCTTCGCGCGAGAACCCTTTCTGGAAATACGCGAACTCCGTACCCGGGCGGTCGGGAACGAGCCACATCTGATAGTTGTGTTCAAGCTCGTCGTGAATGTTCTCTTCGCTATGCACCATGCCCGCGCTCCCGGCACTGATGAGCTGCATCTCGCCCGATGTCACGCCTGCGCGGTGGCCGAAGCTGTCCTCGTGCGTCAGCGTGCCGGCTGAGACGTATGTGACGATCTCGACGTCCCGGTGGGGATGAGCGGAGAATCCGGAGTGCGGCTGAATATGATTCTCGACCATAACGCGCAGCGGACCGAAGTGTACCCAGTCCGGGTCGCGGTAGTTGGCGAACGAGAACGTCATCCAGTTGTCCGTCCACCCGAAATCCTCGAAGCCCCGTTCGTGGCTTCGGCGAACGCGAAGGGTTGGTGCGGATGTAGTGCCGTTGGTGTCGGGCTTGTTCATTCTGACAGATAATTGATCAACGGATTGCGTTCCGGGATTGGACCGCGCTAATGGCATCATGCTGCAGGCGGGGCGCCTGTGGCGAAGTCGCAAACGTCAAAATACACAGCGCAGGATGTTTGTGGGTAGACCACTCTCGCATGCGGCTAACGTGATCGTTGACGGAGCAACGGTTCACGCATGAAGGCGGAGAATCCAGGCCAGCCAAGAAAGGACAGGGCTGGAAGTGCGATCAGCGTATCTCGATTGACTGCTCCAGCGCCGCGACCAATTCGTCCAACGCTACCGAGGCACCGAGTATGCAGCTATCGGCACCGGCGTATGGAATGATCAGCTGATCCTTCCAACGGTAGTTGGCGCACGTGAAGACCACGTTGTTGACGCCGAGGTCCGAATCACCCAGCCGTTCTTGAGGCGTCGATGGTCGCATGAGCGGTTCGATACGGGCCTCGACGATCTGCTCGGCACGGCAGTCCAGCAGTGCGGCTGAGAGGTCGTACTCGCGTGAACCCCCACTGGTGAAGTGTCCCTGATGGTAAATCATGGCATAGCGGTCGTTGCCAACGGGAATAGGAGGGCCGCCCGCGCCCACCCACGAGGTCTCGAATTCGCGGTAGCGATAGCTGGCCATTATCATCCCCCTGGAATGCCAGGGTCCTGCGGGATCCTGCGCCTCGGCGAGGTGAATCGCCATGGCGTCCGGCCCCTCCATCGGGCGGTGCAGCAACAGCCACTTCCCGGATACACTGTCCGGCAAGACCGCGGCGTTCTTGTTGTCGACGTTGTTTACATCTCCCTCGACCGGGCCACGAAGATTCCAGTGCAAGAAGTCCTCGGTCGTTGCCAGGCAAATCCGGACCTGCCGTTCGGAAGTTGGATCCTCCGGATCGAGGTTGGAGTAGCCCGTGTAGTACAGATAGTACGTGTCGCCGATCCGCGTGCAGCGTGGGTCCTCCACACCGAGGTTGTGGAACGGCGCGGTTGGCTTCAGCACGGGCTCGCCCCACCGCTTGACCAGCTCCAGCGACGGAGTGAGTATCGCGAGTCCCAGGCTCGATGCGGCATGTTGTATGTCTGGTCCGACCTCGCCCTGCGCCCGGTAAAGCATCACCACGGTGCCTCCTTCCGATCGCAGATGTTCTCGATCTTCCGTCGACAGGTTCCAGTTTCCGAAGAGCACGTCCAGCTTCGCACCAGCCTCAACGAGTACGGCGGCAGGGTTTAGAACCACCCGCGATTCCCAGGCGTGATCGGGTCGTGCTTCGAGTACAGCGCGCCCCTCATGCATCCGCACCACGTCGACTCCCGGGTCTGCCGTTATCGTTCGTTCCATCGATGTCAACTGTTGTTGTGCACGGCAAGATCTCGTCAGGACGACGGGTCTATCTCTTTAGCAGATGATCCATCACGGACTGAAGAGGGGCGGAGGCGTGGCCAATAACTCGATCCGCTGCACCGTAGTACACGTGAAGCTCGCCGTCTATGACAACTGCACCTTCAGGAAAAACCACGTTGTCTACATCTCCGTACAACTCGAAGTCAAGCTCTGGCTCAAGGACCGGATGCGTCGTCCGGGCAATCACGACGCGTGGGTCATCCCGATCAAGTAGTGCTAACCCGGCACGGTAAACATGGTCGGCGTCCACACCGTGATAAATGATGAGCCATCCTTCTGCCGTTTCGATCGGCGTCGGCCCAACTCCGATTTTCTTCGATTCCCATGTCTGTTCGCTCCGCATCACGACGTGCTGATCCAGATTGTCCATGTGACTCTGCCAGAACCCATCGGGCGGCTGAAGGAGCTGCGCAAGGTCATCAAAAAAGACCAACTGGATGTCGGGAGTAATGCGATGCAACATCGCGATCCGACCTCCGATTCGTCCCGGAAAGATGACGGCGTCTTTGTCGCATACCGGTGGACCAACGACCCCGTGTTTCTTCAGGCCCACGAAATCGTGGCTGGACGCCAGCCCGATTCGCACACCGTTGTGTGGGTCGAATGCCGGGCGACAGAGCGCTGTGTATGTGATGAGGTATGTGTCGTCTATTCTCGATATCCGCGGATCCTCAGCACCGTACACATCGAAGTCCCGATCTGGCTTGATGTAGGGGGTCTCACGGGGGACAAAGGTGAGTCCATCCTTGCTCGAGGCATATCCGATGTAAGAGATGTAGCTCTGGTCAAATCCCATCTCTGGTCCGTGCGGATCAGGCTCTGCCAGTGGGATACGCCGATAGCCCTGAGGGATAGCTCGAAACAGGAGGTGAACACGTCCGTCCTCGTACCATGTGCCAGGGTTGAAGACCGCCCCGCTCGCCCACGTCAGATCCGGGAACGGCTTTAGTACCGGGTGTGGTGACTTTATAAATGGGGTCATGTGAGAATGGATGATTGCGATATGGGAGGCACTTTCAAGTACCAAGGAAATGGTCGATTTCGGAGTCTTCGAGGAGTTGAAATCGGCTCTGGGTCAGGTTGATGACAAGTGCGAGCCGGCGTGATTGTACATCGGATCCAACCGTGAATACGCGGTACAGGTATTCTTCGCCATTCACCGTGTCCTGGACGGGATCGCTTCCACGAGCGAACAGCCACTGTCTGGCCTCTGGAATCTGCTCGATCTCGAGAATGCTGAAC
>JABDKH010000272.1 GCA_013002345.1 Rhodothermales bacterium | reverse complement strand
CCGACAGCAAGCTTCTGTCGAGGGAGGATCGTGAACGACTGGCCGCACGAATTCGCTCGCGCGCCGTGGCCGTGGCCGTCGGCGTATGCTCGCCGGAGGAAATCGACGAGCTGAATATCCTCTGGGCGTCGATGGAGGCAATGCGACGCGCAATCCAGAAACTCGTCCCACAACCGACATACCTCATTGTCGATGGAAACCACGTCATCCCGGATTCGGCGTGGCCTGTCGAAGCGGTTATCCGGGGCGATTTCAAAAGCCAGTCAATTGCCGCCGCCTCAATTATCGCGAAAGTCGAACGTGATCGCCTGATGCATCATTTGCACGAGGCGCACCCGGAGTACAACTGGATATCCAACGTCGGGTATCCTACGCGAGCCCACTACGAGGCGTTGTCAAGCCACGGTGCATCGCCGCTACATCGCAGGACGTTCAATCTGGAGAATCCCTATCCTCCTTTTTCAGAAGCGGCAACAGAACCTGAACAAGTAGACGGGCATTCCTCGACGCGGTAGTCTTCTCTGGTCGGAAGGTAAGTTGCGCCCTCTCGTAGGCTTGTCGTCTTTCTCCGAGCAGCTCTGCGACCCGGCGCTCCAGTTCTCCGGGATTCCGAAGCATGGCTTCCACGAGTGGTCGGCGAGTTCTGGATCGGGACAGGCGGCGTACGAGTTCTTCCGCGGGTAGATCGAGAAACACGACGGTGCCATGGTCCAGCGCCCAGTCCATGTTCGCGTCCGGAACGAGCGTCCCTCCGCCCACAGCGATGACCCGATTTTCGAGATGACTCGTCGCGCGCAAGGCCGCTGCCTCCGCCGCCCGAAAGGCCGGTTCGCCATCGTCCCGGAAGATCTCCCCGACCGTCTTCCCGGCTTCCGCCTCGATCGCGGCGTCCAGGTCGAGAAAATCGAATCCCAGCTCCATCGCTACGTTTCGGCCTAGGGATGACTTCCCGGAAGCCATAAAACCTGTCAGATACACGCGCATTTAACCTCTCTGATGGCGTTGGCGGGTGCACCCGCGTTACTCGCGCCCACAAGAACGAGTGTTAGATGCCCAGATACAAGATCCTTCTTGAATACGAAGGGACGAATTACCACGGCTGGCAGGTCCAGAACGGAGAGGTGACCGTCCAGCAGGAACTCGAGAAGGCCCTGTCAACGGCACTTCGAACGCGAACGGGGGTCGTTGGGTCGGGTCGCACGGATGCGGGGGTCCACGCGCGCGGACAGGTGGCTCACTTTGATGGCGACGGATCCGTTGATCTTCCACGTTTGAGCCATTCACTGAACGGTCTCCTTCCCAACGACATCGCGGTGGTGTCCGTTCAAAGGGCGCACGACGCCTTTCACGCTCGCTACGATGCAGTCTCGCGCCGATATCGATACTATGTTACACTTCGCCCCACGGCGTTTGAGCGACCCTTCAGGAGTTTGGCACATACATCTACCGACTTCGATCTTATGAATGACGCGGCGACGACTCTTGTCACCACGACCGACTTCTCGTCGTTCTGCCGCACCCAGTCGGAGACGAAGAATAGGATCTGCTCGGTGTCGCGCGCCGTCTGGGTCAGCGAGTCCGTCGACGGTTTTCACTATTTCGAAATCGTGGCCGACCGATTCCTGCACGGCATGGTACGCGCAATCGTCGGTACACTTCTGGAGATCGGTCGCGGTCTCCGATCGGCTTCGGATCTTGAGACCGTGCTCGCGACGCGAGATCGACCCGCGGCCGGCCCCGCCGCTCCGGCGTGCGGACTGGTGCTGGAAGAGGTGACCTATCCGGACCACGTCATGCTCGACCCCTCACGGGATCGCCCGGAATGAAGTCAATCCGTCATCCACTCGAGAGTAAGGGCCGACCAGATCCGGCGATTCGCCGGGTCGCGCGTCGCGCGGCCTCCATCGTCGCTGCACTTCTTGCATTCGTATGGGCTGGTTGCGACCGTCCCTTTGTCGAGATTTCGACACCGGAGATAGAGATACTCGAACCGGATCCGAATCGAATTGTCACGGACGCCCGCGTTGAATTCGCGGTCAGAGCTTCCTCCTTCCGGCCTATTGATCGCGTAGTCCTCGCCGGCGAGCCGATGGACTTCAACGCCTCAACGCGCGTATGGTCGATGAGCGTCGACGTGGCTCCCGGACTCAGCGAGCTGGTCATCACGGCTTACGACACCCAGGGTGTTGCCGGAACGGACACCGCCGTGGTCGTCTACATACCGTTCACGTTTTCGCTGTCGCCGGCAAGCTTGCCTTTCGGCCGAGGCAACCATGCCGCGATACTGATGACGAATGGCGATATTCTCGTCACGGGCGGATCCTTTACGCCGGGAGGTGAAGGCACCGACGAGGCCCTGATCTTCACGCCGGGCACCCTGTCATTCGATGTATTGCCCAACCCGATGACGAAGCCACGTGTTGGACACACGATGGTCAATACACCCGACGGTCGGGTTCTCATTGTCGGCGGTGGATCTCGGGGCCTTATTCGAGACGTTCTCACGCTCGTTGTGGAGCCTGAGATATTTGACCCGGTAACCGGCGAGTTCAATACCGTTCCCGTTCGGGGAGATCCGATCCTGCGGGCCGAGCACACGATGTCTGCCCGCAACACGAATTCGGGTTTCTACATCGATCTGTTCGGCGGAATCGGCGACGTGCGGGCGGGGTCGTCGCAGGAGCTCGGCATTCGTCCCGATATCCGGACGTTCCTCTTTCACAACGATACCTTGATTGCGCGCAGCCCGGACGTCGGGGGATATCTCAGTGAACCCATATCCGGCCACACGCAGGCATCGCTGTCTTCCAGATCGGATCTCGAGGCCGATCGGTACCTGATTCATGGCACCTGGTTCGGAACCGAGTTCTTCGAGTCGACCAGCTTCACGGTTGATTTTGCGGACTCACTTGGCCTCCTCCCTGTAGAAACCGGCGTCACATTGAGTCCCCGAACACATCATGCCAGTGCAGCCCTGGCGCCCGGCCTGGTGGCGACCTTCGGCGGGATCCAGGGAGAGTCGGGGCCAGTCGTAGGAAGCATTGAGATCTTCGCAGACCGCTCCGACCGGTTTCTTACCTTACCGATCCAGGCGAGACCTCTTTTTCGTTATCAACACACCGCAACAAAGCTGGCGGATAATCGAATACTATTAGCAGGGGGTTTCGACACAAACGGAAACAGCTTGTCTCTGGTCGAGTACTTCGTTTTCAGCGCACAATAGCAGGAAAGAAAGAGATGGATGCCCAGCAAGTTCTTCGCTGGTTGACGGTGGCGATCGTAATGATGCTTGCGGTAGTCGTGTTGAGCTTCGTTTTGAAGTTCGCCGGCTTCTTGCTGGGGTATGCAATCAAGATTCTCGTTATCCTGCTGCTGGTTGCGATCGTACTTCGATTTTTCACACTTCTCCAGGAGCGTCGGCCGTAAGCAGGGCATGGTCCTGTCCCAGCTTGCAGGCGCATCAGGACGGGTACCGGATGTCGCGATTGCTGCGCCAAGAACCTCTTGCGTTATTCCCGCATGCCTGCTCAGCCCCGCCACACCTCCGCCACGTCACGGGACGAATCCACGCCGGCTGAACTGAATCTTCAGGTGACGTCGGAAACCGGTCGCCTTCGGCAGGTGATTGTACATACGCCGGGTCCAGAAATGGAGATGGTGTCTCCCGACGGCCTGAAGGATCTCCTTTTCGAAGACATCCTCTTTCCCGGAAAGGCGCGTTCCGAGCATGCGGACATGTGTTCGGTCTTTCGGAAGATCGTTGGACGGCACGACGCAGTGCTGCAAATCAGCGATCTGCTGTTGGAAGCTTTCAGTCAGGAGGAGGCCCGCACGGATTTCGTCGACCAGTTGTGTCGCGTGTTCGTGGAGAGCAACTTCCAGGCATTCCAGGAAGATCTGCAGACGCTATCACCGGAGGAACTCCGTCATTTTGCCGTGACCGGCGTGTCATCGCTCAGGCTGAGTTCGCGTCCCCTCCCGAACCTGATGTTCACGCGCGACGTTGCGGCAGTCGTGAATGATCACGTCGTCCTGAGCCATCCGGCGACAGCAGCCCGGGCCAGAGAGAGCATCATGACGGATATTGTGCTCAGGTATCACCCCGCTTTGAGCCCTTATCGGGATCGTCTGATACGGCTTCCGCAGGGAGTGACGTTCGAGGGCGGAGATCTACTGGTTGTCAGCCCGGAGATCGTTCTGATCGGGCATTCCCAGCGAACGTCGTTTGGCGGTGTCATGACCGTAGCGCGACAGTTGTTCGAGCGGACTCCGGTGCAGCATGTCGTCATGGTCAACCTGCCGAAGAAACGTTCCTGCATGCACCTGGACACTGTGTTTACGTTCGCGTCTCCATCCGAGTGTGT
>JABDKH010000271.1 GCA_013002345.1 Rhodothermales bacterium | reverse complement strand
GCGTTCCGTTGGTATGGATATCGGCATTGAGTTCATTAGAGTTGGTCCCAGTCACGACAATGGCGTCAATGTCACCCTTTAGCGTAAGATCACCATCGCTGATGACTGCGTACTCCATCCACGAGGGGCCAGTTGGCGGTAGGACGACTTGCCTCACGACCTCAGTGACTATCTCGTACTGCGAAGGGTTGCCGGAAGTATTTACAGCCTGCCCAATGGATGTGATCGTCGCCCGATTTCCGCTCACAGCGATGGACGTCGTAAACGCGGCTCCAGGGCTCTGACCATTGAACGTGGTCGGTACAAACGAGTCTGCAAGAGACTGCCTTCCCAGCGACGTGCCATCCAGCGCCGCCTCGCGAGCCAGCACTTCATACTGGTGATCCGACACCCGCGCCGAAGTTTCCAGCGTCTGCTGATTGCGATTCAGCGTGTAATACGCCCCTGAGAGGCTGAACGCCACAAAGGCGATGACCGCGACCTTACCCATGGTGGTGCACTCGTTACGGTTAGTGGACTAGAGATTCGAACTAGAGCGAGGAATCTCGAAGCATCCTTGGTCTGAACGTGGACTGCCAGCGCGTATCACGGATAGTTACACCATCCCGCACGTTCACATCGACCGGCGACGCCGCTTCGAGGCTGATGCGAATTTGCCTCGCATCACCCACGGCGCTAGCCGGATTCCCCTCCTCATTCAGAACCCGCACGTCCCAGGCCGTGATTGTACCGATTGAACCACCGGTGACAACGCCGGCCACAAGACGTTCAATCTGATAGTAATCGCGCGTACCCACGTCCTTTCGATAACGCGACTCAACTTTCTTGCGACGATAGGTTACCAACCTCTTGGTCGTATCCGTTGGGCTGACCTGTGCCATGAAGCTGAATGTGCTGTCCGTCTTCTCGGTTAAATCATTGACCGAGCTCACATTCTGCATGTCGCGCTGAAGACTGGACGTAAAATCGAGTACCTGCTGCTGAAGCATGTAGAAGCTCGTAGCCTCGGCCGACGCAACCTGGTTGCGATGATGCGTGGCAACCATCATGAGCAGAACGGTTGCTCCCACGATAGACGCCACGATGTTGTCCATTAAGAATTGCATATCCGTATGTGTCTATAAGGGGTAGAGAAACTCTAGAAATCCACCGTACGTGCTACCATCCGCAACGACTTCCGCACGCGTGAAGCTGTGTCAGGTAGATCGTGTCAGGGCGTGCAATATTCAACGAGTAGACCTTGATGGTCACTTTCTTCAGCTTGGTCGGATAATCGACTTCAGTGGTGTTATCGGTTGGATCGACATAGCTGACAACCGATTCTGCCCGGAAGCCGATGTTTGTTCCGTTCACCTCTCGGCTCCTTTCGATAGTGGCACCATTGAAATCGTCCAGGTCGTTTACTCCGCCAGACTCAAGGCTCGTCTCCTGCGTGTTTTCGAGGCCTCCGGTCAGATTGTGTATATCGAGACGTTGTACGGCGGTCAGTTCGCTGGACGAACTGATCACTTTGTCGCGCGTCGCCTCGTCAAACGACATAGAGCCGATTTCCTCCAGGACGTCGACGGCCACACCCGTCGATCGGATCGCCATATCCTCGCGAACCATGTTCAGTCTTGACGACAGAACGTTTCGATGCTGGTTGAACGCAAAAAGCGTTGTGACCACCATGGAAAGGACCGCTAGCATTGTCTGTGGCATTGTTAAACGACCGTTTTACGCTGATTTAGAACCTTTTTGAATCACTGAAGGCCTGATATGAATAGACCTATCAGTCGCGGGTATCGGACGATTTTCTTAATTCTTAAGCCCGCGATGGTCGGTCGATAGAAGTGCCGAATAAAGAGCGACCACTCTCCTACCCCTTTAATCGACAATTCGGAGAATTAAAAAAGGGGCGCGGCAGCCTGTGCCCGCGCCCCTCTCCTGAAGCAGCAATCTATGTGGAGTCTAGTCAGCCTGACTGACGAAGTACAGGTCGACTTTGTCCTCCGGAATCCGGTCGCGTGCCTCGTGATACGAGAGGAGGCGGAATCGCTCCGGATCGTCATCGTTCCAGATATCCGTCAACGCCGGAGAAGCCTGCACGTAGCTCAGATTCGGAGTGCCGGTTAAACTCGCCGAGCCACCCGTAGTTACCGTTCCGTAGACTGACGGAGTTCCTTTGACTTCGAAATTGCCGTTGGCAAAGAACTGGCCATAGATGTCAACCGTGCCGCTGAACGAGATGCTGCCACTGGAATAGAAGGCCATCGTGCTTTCACCCTGGTCGAGCGTCGACATCCCCGCCTGCATGTTTCCTGAGATGTCGATATCCCCATTGACGAGAAACATCACGTAACCGTCGATGGTGGTCCCGCCCGTTGCATCCAGATTCCCGTCAATGTACCAGACGAAAGGATCTTCCCGCGTCCCACCCAGATCGTATGCACCGCTTAGCGTGATATCGCCCGCACTCATCTGGTCTACGCCTGCGGTCGCGATGTAGGCAGAGGCGTCGAACAACGGGATGGTGATTTCCTCAACCTGGTGTACCGACTCTCGCTCGAGTTCATTTTCTACGGGGCTGAATGAGGTTGCTAGTGCGTCCGCGGGGTTCGCCGTCGCTCCCTCCACGAACGTCCCGAAACCGCCCACGTTTACATTGTTTCCGGTGATCTTGAGTGTATTGTTGGTGTGAATGTTCGCGTTCTGAGCGTCTCCGAACGCCGCGAGTTGAACGTCCGGCGAACCGGTCAACTCCAGGTCGTTCTTCGCGAGTAAAGCGTACTCCATGAATGGCGGTACGGTCGTCGGAGTACTTTTTGGCAGTCTCTCGTACTCTGCATAGATCTTCCAAACGACCGGCATCGCGCGCGTGTCATTGAGACGACCCTGCGACTCGATGCGGAATCGTGTCCCTGCGGACGAGAGAACAGATCGGTAGGTACCGTCTGTGAGGTCGGCGGTCATGACTGTCGATTCGATCCCCATCGACATGGCCTGACGGGCACGCGAAAAACCGGTCTTCGCCGCGTCACGTGCAAGCGTCTGATACTGATAGTCGGCCGCTTGACCCTGAACCTCGACCATCGAACGAAAGCGCGATGAGCTGTAGAATGCGAAGGAGATGCCGAAAGCGGCGATCATGATGAGAAGTCCCTTACCAGCCATGTCTTTTGAATCTTTTTTAAGGAATGAATACTGTGAGGCTCGCGATCTGACCTACCACTGACACAGATCGCCACACGCGACGACCTCGGAAACGCGGATGGTGTCAGCCATGGTCAGTTCAAGCGGCACCGCTTCCACCGACACTTTCTTGAGGCGCGTCATGTAGCCGACGGGGGTTGATCCGTCCAGCTCCGACACATAGGAAACGCGTGTGATAGTTCTGAATCGCAATGTCTTCCCGCTGGCCGTGCGTTCCATCTCCAGGACGCTGCCATCGTAGTCATCGACATCGTTGAAATCCGCCGACTCTCCGAGCTGTCCCGCTCCCGAGACGAAACTGGTAAGCGAAACCGCAGAGTGGACGGCAGTGGTCAGCACTGCTTCATCGAATGCCGTGGCCGTAACTTCCTCGAGACGATCGGAAGCCGCAGCAGTCGACTCTACAGATACTTGCGAGCGAACAGAGATCATTCGCTGCATGAGTACGCTTCTGTGCTGCTGGAATGTTACGAGAGAGGCGAGGGCCATTGCGACGACGGCAACCAGTGAGTGAGGCATGATGTGCTCTGCGGATGAGTCCGGTGTTGAATTGAAGACTGCTCACCCATCTTCAATCGCCGTACCAGATTTCTGCGCACGCCGGTGCCGAACACGCACGTGGCCACATCAGACTGCCAATTCGGACCGCCTAACGATGATTTTCGGGAATCTGGTGATTTTCAAAGCAACGATGTCACCAGCCGCGCCCGCGAACAGCTGATCACCACAATGAGACGGCCCCGTCTCAACCGGAAACAGACACTTCGACGGGCATTGCCCTACGAATTGACCCCCCACCCGCCGACTCATCCTGTAAGACGGACTCCTGCCGGCGCACAAAGGATTCCCCGTCACACGCTGTAGGCACACCGGCGTATGCTCTCGGCCGAAGGAAGCCGTACCCGCCAATCGCCTGTCGCCTGAGTGCGGCAGTCGGCATCACAACGAGGATAATCCATTGACCGAAGCCGTCGATCGCCTCTGGCCTGAACTCGC
>JABDKH010000270.1 GCA_013002345.1 Rhodothermales bacterium | reverse complement strand
GCAAGGAGCGGGAGCGCCTCTCGAGGCGAACGGCCATGCTCGAGGCCGCGCAGTCGGTCTTCGCCGAAAGAGGTTTCGGACAGTCGACACTCGATGAGATCGCCTCGCGTGCCGAATTCGGCAAAGGAACGATCTACAACTACTTCCCCGACGGCAAGGAAGAGATGCTCTTCGCGCTGCTCGACCGGCTCTACAATGGCCTGATAGAACTGATCGAATCGCACTTTGGGGAGAGCAAGATCGGCGTTCCATTTCGTGATCAGGTCCGCGACTTCCTCACACGGACGTTCTGTTTTTTTGAAGAGCGCGACGACCTGTTCCTGATCGCCATCAAGGAAGCCCACCGACATTTGTTCGGGGATGATCCCGAAAAGGCCGCCTACTTCAGTCACCAACGTGAACGCCTGGTTGCGGCTATCTCCCGGCCTCTGGAGTCCGCCATGAGTCGGGGCGAAATCAAGACCATGCCGTCGAATGCGGTCGCCCACACGCTCCTGGGCAATATCAACGGGTGCTACACGCACGTGTGTCTGTGCAACCGCTACGGAAACAACGAGCAGGAATTGCCTGGCGGAGCCGAGGAGAACGCCGAGTTCATCACAACAATGCTGTTCGACGGGCTACTGACGAAATGACAAACATATTCGCGATGCAGCCAAGCCCTTGTTCAATCTTACCGCGCAGATTCGGGGTAATCGGAATCGCGCTGGTTCTGACCCCGCTTCTGCTCTTCTGGAGTCCAAACCCCGCGAGCGGGCAATCTCCGGAGCAAGGAGTTGCCAGCATAACGCTCGACGAGGCCATTCAGATTGCGCTGGTTCGCAACTACCTGGTTCGGGATGCCCGCCTCGACGTTGCAAATGCTCAGTCGCTCGTCCGCGAGGGCTGGGGACAGGTGTTTCCGCAGCTGAGTTTGAACTCGACCTACACGCGTAACGTCAAGAGCGCCAACCCGTTTGCGGGAAGTGACGCCGGCGGCCTGTTCCAGTCGCTGGGCTTCCTGGACTGGCTAGCCTTTAACGAGCGCGCCAGAACCGACACGGATCCCGCTTCCCTACCCATTACGCTGGAGGAGTTCTTCGTGCGTCAGGCCGCGGGCCTCGACGCAGCGGGAATCGAGATCTCCAACAGCGACAACCCGTTTGCGATTCCCAATCAGTTTCGCACGGGCGTCAGCGTCACTCAGAAGGTGTTCGACATCCGGACGTTCTGGGGCGTTGCCGGCGCGCAGAAGTATTTGAAAGACCTGAACGAGGCAGGCGTCCAGCGGCAGGAGCACATTCTGATTGATACAGTTCGGCGTCAGTACTATCAGGCACTGCTTGCGAGTGCACGAAAGCGTGTGGTCTCGCAGAGCGTGGAGCGAACGCGAAAGACGGCGGAGGAAGCTTCCCTTCGGGTAGCACGCGGTGTCGCGCCCAAGTTTCAACGTCTCAGTGCCGAGGTTGAACTTGCCAACCTTGAGACTCAGCTCATCGAGACATCCGGTGCATCGGACTCTGCCCTCGACCAGCTGAAGTTCACGCTCGGAATTCCTGTAGGTCAGTCCATCCGGCTTGCAACTGAACTCAAGCCCGTTGACGACGCAATGCTTCGAACCGCAGCTCTCGATGGTGCCGTCGACCTCGCCCTTCGGAATCGCCCGGACGTCACCCAGTCCGAATTGAACATCGAACTTCAGAAGATCCAGTGGAAGGTGGCGAGGGCCGATTACTTCCCGCTCCTGGATGCATTCGCAGATGTCAGCTACGTCGGAAACGTGCCGGACAACCGCACCTCCACCCTGTCGAACAGCGACGATCCCTTTTCCTTCACGCGTCTTGAGAACGGTTTCTTCAGCGACAGATACTGGGACATGACCGCCAGCGTAGGCTTCACGCTCTCGTGGACGATCTTCGACGGCTTCCAGCGACATCAGCGCGTGCAACAACGCTCAATAGCAATGGACCGTGCTGAGATCGCCAAACAGCAATTAGCGGAAGCCGTCCAACTGGAAGTAGAGACGGCACTTCGAGGACTTCGAACGGCTCGACTGCGCATCCTGAGTCAGGAAAAGAACGTAGAGCGCGCGGAGCTGAATTACGAGTACGCGAGCGCGCGACTTCGAGAAGGTGTTGCCAGTCCGCTCGACGAACGGGAGGCATCGGAGCTACTCGACCAGAGCCGCCTCAGCTACCTGCAGGCCGTGTTCGATTTCAACGTCGCACTGAGCCAGCTTGAGACGGCTACAGGCGTAGTAAGGCCTGTCGCCACAAATACCGATCTGACATTCAACATTGCCGGACCGGCAACCCTGACAAAGAAGAATGATGACTAGCCAACGACTTCCGATACCTACTCTTTTCGTCCTGGTCGGAGCAATCGCGATGGCATCGTGCTCCGCCCCCGATGAACCCTCGGGCGACGCGAATGCGGCACCGGTTACGGCATCGCAGCGCCGTCTGGTGCGCGTGGAAACACAGGTCGTCCAGCCGACCGACTTCACCGATGTGATCGAGCTCACCGGCTCTGTGGAAGCGAACAACGACGCCACCATCTCGGCACAGACCGGGGGCACAGTGAATTTCCTTCTGCCGCTGGGATCAACCGCGCGAGCCGGAATGGTGATCGCACGAATCGACGCCGGCCTCACCGATG
>JABDKH010000269.1 GCA_013002345.1 Rhodothermales bacterium | reverse complement strand
CGACGCGACCGTTTCGACATCCGACAACATTGACGTGACCGCCGAGCACGCTTCGGGTGTCGGCACCGCTTACGATGCGACGGTTTCGACGGCGTCGGCAACGTCGGCAACCGCCGAACACGCTTCGGGTTCAGGTGTTGCGTACGATGCGACAGTTCAGACGGCGGGCAACACTGACGCCACCGCGGAACATGCGGCCGGTACGGGCGCGGCCTACGATGCGACAGCCCAGACATCTGGGGCAACGTCGGCAACCGCCGAGCACGCATCCGGTTCAGGCTCCGCACTTGATGCGACGGTACTCGTTGCGAGTGATGCATCCCCGACCGCTGGTCACGCAAGCGGTAGCGGTTCTGCATCCAATGCGAGGGTTTCGCTCGGCGTTCTCACCGCCGCGGAAATCGACAACGCCATCACCGCCTCCGCCACCCGCGTCATTTCTTACGTGGATGTCTACAACAGTGATATGTCTCCGTACCAGCTCGACATTGCCATGATCGAAGGCAACGTAACCGTGGACGGCAATCGAGACGAACGTCGCCGCGCTGATCTAACAATCTATAACGACGGCACCCTTGATGCTGTTGTGGGTGAGCTTTGGTACGACAAAATCATTCAGCTTCGCCGGGGCGTTGAATCCAAGGGGGTAATGTATGCCCCAATCATCTTCACTGGCAAGATCGAAACCCGTTCAATGAAGCACTTTGGTAATGACGTGAAACTCGCTTGCCGCGACATGAGTATTGTGCTCGCCCAGGAGTTCGGAATCTTCGAGGAATACGCCGCCAACGATCCACTTGATATTGTGATCCGCGACATTGCCCTGGCGGGTGGTCTGTCCATTGGTCAGATGAACCTACCCAACACGGGGCTGGACATCGGCACTGAAGAAATCGTATATACGCCGTCAGCGATGCGATGGGCCTCGATGCGTCAGCTCGCCGACTCCCACAACATGGACTTGTGGTTCGATGCTGAAGGCGTCCTCCAACTCACAGACAAGCCCCGCCTCGTTGGGTCGCCGATCTCTCATGTGTTCACCACCGGCATGGACGGCAACATTGGGGATTATTCCATGAATCAAAGCCCCACCAACATCTTTAACGTGGTGGCAGTGGTTGGCGAACGCACCAGCAACGACGTGTCCTACTACGGGGTCGCTGAAGACCTCACCGGCACCCCAACTTCGGTGGATGTCATTGGCCGCAGACCAATCACCGTGTCTCGCCCCGAGATCACCGACAACACTCACGCTCAGAACCTGGCGGACCGTCTTCTCGAGGACTACACCAAGGAACGGTTCGACATTCAGTCGAAAGCAATTCCTGATCCCCGATGGGAAGCGAATACTATAATTGAATTTGATCGAGTCGGTCCTGAGCCGGCCGAAGTAAACCGATACTTGCTTGAATCATTTAATTTGAACATCAAGCCGGGACCGAGCTCAATTAAAATTTCGAGGCTACAGACACCATGAGCGTATGGGGAAGTACATCAAGTTCATATGCGTCCCGAATGCGGGAACTCATTCATCGTTCCACGTTGGAGGCGATGGAATCACAGCGCATCACTCGACGATATGGAGTGGTGCAGAGCATCGACTCGGTGTCGAAGACAGTACAGGTCTTGTTCCCCGAGAACAGCACCAGCGTTACCGTGCGATACGGCTTTGCCCGTCCCGGTGAGGTGGGCCAACAGGTCCGCGTTGAAGGCGAATCAGGTGACCTGTGGATCGCTGAAGTGCTGGGGTACGTCATCTACACTGGCATCCCTGCCGCTCAACTGTTGGCGGTGGACCTGCTCGATGTGGCGGAGGGGCTCAACGCACTCATTGCCATCTGGGACCACAACCTTGGCTACCCAGAATACAAGGTGGAGTGGGCAGAGGATTTCCATTTCACGGTGGGTGTTGAAAGTATTGTCACCAATCATCGTGAGTCTCATAATATTCCCGGCCTTGATCCTCAGAAATCTTATTACGTGCGACTGTACGCCGGTAACGGCGACGGAGACTTTGGCCCCGCCGGCACCAAATCTGGCCCCCACTCTCCTTTGGATATCTTCTACTCGGACGGGTCTCCCCCAGCCTCAAGCCCCGCAGTAACATTGGATGCCGGTATCAGGATGCTGGCGGCCCGGTGGACACCAGTGGTCAACGCCGACCCCGTGTTCTACGAGGTCCACGCCTCAACAACTTCAGGCTTCACGCCGGACGGCACCACCTTGCTGACCGACACCACCCTGTCGTCGCACATCTTCACCAGAATGCCCGATGGAAGCCCCGTGCCGACTGACGGAACCACCGTGTATGTCCGGGTCGTAGCATTCGACCTCGATGGCTCCGCCGCAGCGGGCGCACAGGGCTCCGCGGCTGCTGGGCTGGTGGAACTGGGTGATGTCGGCAACGTGCCCTACAACGCCATTACAGACGGTCTGGTGCCCTCTGGGACGGCCCCCACGCCCACCCTTACCTCAGGACCGGGCTATTTGTTCGCCAAGTGGGACCACGGGACCAATGATGACCAGCTCACCTACGAGGTGCATGTCCACACCACCAACGACTTCACCCCTCTTGGTGGAGGCAACACCATGGTGTTGGAAACGACTTCGAACTTCGCCTTCATTCGTAACCAGTCCGCCGCCATTGGGGGTGGCCCACTAAACTACGCAGTTACGTACTATGTCAAGATCGTGATGAAGGATCTCGACGGAGAGTGCCCAAACTACTCCGTTCAGGACTCGGCCAATGTTCCCCGAGTGGAGACCACCGACATAGAGCCACTCCATATCACCACCGCCCTCATTGCTGACGCCGCTGTCGGCACTCTTCAGGTGGACGACGCCGCCATCACCGACGCCAAGATCGGCACCGTCAGCGCGGACAAGCTCTTCGTCGGCACCGGCTACCTCGATACTGCGGTCATCAACGACGGGTCGATTGCCGCCGCCAAGATCGCCAATGCCTCCATCACCTCCGCCCAGATTGACACCTTGGCGGCCTCGGATATCACCACTGGCACCTTCGCCGCCGATCGGATTGGCGCTGGAACCATCGACGCTCAGACAATCATCTTGTCGAACTCAGCTAGTTCCATACTGAAAGCCGCCACCGGCCAGTGGGAAATCAAGGGAGACGGCTCGGCGACCTTCGCCAACATCACCATCACTGGCGGCTCCATGACTGGCGGGGCCATCACCGGTGGTTCGATCTCCATTGGAACGGGCAACGACAGCTTCCACGTCAACACCACTGGCCAAATGTGGGTCGGAAACACGGCGTACGCTTCATCCCCCTTCAAGGTGGACAACAACGGAGATGTCATCACCAATGACCTCACTGTGAACGGCACCGCCAGCATTTCAGCCACCACGACCTTGGACGGAACGCTTACCGTCGGCGGATTCGGCTCAGGAGGCTTGTTCCAAACGGCAGTTGAAGGCAATCAAGGTGTGCGGATCGGCTCGATTCTGGGGGCGACACCCTCAATTCACCTTGGCAACGGGGGGGTGCTCGACGGGCGAATTTACGGCATCCAGACGGGCAGTGACTCGGCGAGCTTGCGTCTCGAATCACCGGAGTGGATCGACGTCGGTCAGCCCTACTTCACCTATCAGATCATGCAGCCCCAGCGCGTGGCGTTTGGGCACAACATTTTTGGGATCGGCTACCCCTTCTTTGATTACACGCTCGGTCTCGACGAGTTTCTCTTGGAACCCTTCGCCGCCGACGATTTTCGAGTTACCACCACCTCGGGCGGAGATGTTTACGTTAACTCCAACGGCCTCGTTGACATTACGAGTGCCGCCAACAACATCACGCTCGACAGCGACGGTGTTTACATCGGCAGCAACATGATCCTTTTCGGCAACGCCGCCAACCCCACGATCCGAGCAACGACCGGCAATCTGACGTTTCAGGTCGACAACGGTGGGCTCGTCAACGTCTTCCGCGGGACTTCGGCCGGTGCGGCGCAGGCCCAAATGACCAATGCTGCGGGCACGTACAATGTCACCGCCGACGGGACCGGCAGCCTTCAAACCCTCAAGGTAACCACGTCGTCGCTCCGCTGGAAAGAGGATGTCACTCACCTCGATTCGGCTGATTCCATGGAAATTGTGCGGTCTTTGACTCCGATTCGGTATAAATCCACCCTCGAAGCCGACGAAGAATTGCCTCACCAGTGGAGCTTCGCCGCCGAAGAGGCTGCCGTGATCGCCGAAGAACTGATCGGTCGCGACGAGGACGGTATTCCGCTGGGACTGAACCAGCGAAGCTTCCTGGTGCAAGTGTGGAACGCTGTCCGCAACCTCGACGAACGCCTGACGGGTCTCGAAGGGTGAAACTATTACTGACACCTGTGGTATTATGGCGGCCATAATGACCTATCTGAACCCCGAACAGCATTGGGTGTGCCCAAACTGCACACACGAAGACGTCTCGTATCAAGCTGGCGTCGTCACCCGGATGCACGCCTGCAAGGGGGCGGCCTTGATGACGATGCCCATGGTACTTGCCGGTATCGACGCCAAGATTGAACTCGTAGAGCGCGGCGACTATGTTGGGTCAGACAATGTTCAGATGGACGCCGAGGGTAAACCTTGGATGTCAGCAATCACAACCCGTGAAGACGGTCAGGATTGCGTCACATATGCCCCGCATGCAACGACTCAAGGAGTAATCTAATGGCGAAAGCCGAAGCCGAAATCGAAGACAACACTGGCGGTGACAACAAGACACTGGCTGCAATCGCTCATACGAAAACTCAGATCGAGATGTTCAGCCAGGGTCTAATCAACGCCGAAGCGAGACGAGATCGCGATGTCGAACGCGGCAACGCCTCGATTGCCCACATGCAAAAACGACTGGAAGCCGCACAGGCATCACTGAAAGCCTTGGAGGGCTGAATCATGGCATGGACGAACAGCAAGATTTTCCATCAGTTGATCGACGACATGATCGACAACACGACAAACGTCGATGTCACTGGCGGCACACCAATGTGTGCTCTGTTCAACGACTCGGTTACACCAAGCAACACGGTCAGTGCTGCGGCGTCGGCGTATGGTGCCGGTGTTTGGGCAGCGAACGAGGTTTCCGAGGCTGGACAGTGGGATGCGGGTGGTGTCGCCATCGCTGGTGTCACGTCCACCCCGTCGGCTGGTGTGATCACTGTTGACGGTACAAACACGGCGTCTGGCAGCGCTGCCGACCTTGCGAACGTGTTCGGCTGTCTCGTCTATGACGGTGCGGCGACAACGGTTGTCGATCAGGGCATCTGCTACAACTACTTCGGTGGCACGAATAGCGTGGTCAACGGTACGTTTACCGTGATCTGGCACGCCAACGGCATCTTCTCTATCGACGTTTCCTGAGTCTTGGCGTCGCCCGATAGACGTGGTGTATCACAAAACGTATTACGGCCTTCACCTCCCGTCTAGAACTTCTTAAGCAAGTACCCCAAGAGGCGGTCGAGCTGGTGCCACACCCACTCGTCTGCTTTAGAAACCTTGGGTTGAAGCCATTCTTTAAATTCTTCGCTTGTCATGTGAGGTATTTTATACCTTAAACGAGGCGGAACTGGAAAGTGGAAAAAAGAATGGTCGCAGAACTTCTCGCCCAGGCAGCGGAAGGTGGTGGACCCCACACCGCAGTGTGGGTCGCGGTAGTGACCGCTGGCTTCGCTTCACTCACCGGCATTGTCACTGCCGTCATTGGTTTCCTCACCCACAGGCAAGCCAAGGAGGGCAAGGAGCAGGCGACGCAGGCCAACGACGCCGTGAACCACCGCCACGCTGGCCAGCCCCGCATCTTCGATATGGTCATCAACGTCAAGGACGAAATGAGTGAACTGAGGACCGACCAGAGTTCCCTTGCGGACCATTTAGAGACGGCCACCCTCCACGCCTCCGACGAACGGGGCAAGATTCGCAAGGACGTGGCGGGACTTGAGGCCGCCATCCACGCCCACGTCGAATGGGAAGAAGGTCCCGAGGGCAAGTACAGCGAGTTTGATAACGAGATCAAAGAAATCCGTGAAGTCATCCGTCAGTGGGAAGCTGAGTAAAACGACAACGACCCCCGCCGAAACGAGGGTCGCGCCGTCATGTTTTTCTTTGTGGAGTCAGGCAAGCACCGTGTCAGCGATGAGCCACGCTTCGGCGCACTGATCAGGATTCCACGTTCCCCGGCAGTCACCGGAGGGCGGGAGTTTGATCCCATACAGTTTGGTCCTGTTGGCAGGACCCCACGCCGTATACGGGTTTCTTCCGTTCAGATGTCTGTCGCCAAACACCTTCCACGCCGCCCGCGCCTGGGCACCCAAGTCGCCCCGCAACAGGTTGATGTTGCGATGGGGAACAGTCCCGTCAGCACGGACCCTGATCTGCACACATCCATAGGACCCGAGGTATTCGACGCCGTTTTCCCAACCGGCATCACGAGGATTCCATAGGTGGTTGCACCAACTTGACTCAAACTGTGCGACTGCCACAAGGAAGCGCACATGGTTCGGTTCGGCCCAGTCTGGCTGATTGTCGGTGACCGCATCTGCCCACGCTTGCGCATGTTCAGGTACGAGCACCGGCCTGCTCAGACTTTGCTTCCGGCATACGACCAGCTTGTCGCCGGGATGAATCAAATCGGGGTTGGTAATCCCGTTCCAATTCACCAACGTCTGCACGTCGGCGTCATAGGTGACGGCTATCTTGGACAGCCAATCACCCGACTTCACCGTGTGCGTGCAACCGTCGTCGGCCAACACCTTGGCGGCACCGCCGATGAGCACCGCAAGGATCATGATTATCAGCATCGCCGAAGCGGAACTGAATTTAGCCGACCCCCGACGGCACTCATACTCGTAGTCGTAGACGGTCATCGCGACACCAACTGACGTGTCGTGCCAGCCTCAACGTGGGCCTGAACGAACTCGTCGCTCGGGATAACGTCGGGGCCACCGTACACCGTCACCGACGGTGCCTCGTATGGAGTCGTGACCACGGGTGCGGCCTGCTCGATACTTACCGGCACTTCGACGTGGATCGGTTCAACCTGCTCGTTGTTGAGCACGTAGAACAGCGCCACGGCCACTGCGCCAGCGACCAGAAGTCGCGTGATTGCTTCCCCGAACCCTGAGGTTCGCTGTGTTTCCGTATCCATGTCTATCCCTTCCGACCCCACGGAGTGCGGGGTGCCCTTACCTATCGGCAGGGCGGGGACAGACTTAAGGGAAACTCACAAAAATTATTCGAGCCGCTCAAGTCGGGCGATGCGACGGTCTTGGCGCACATTCTGTTTACGCTGACGCTCGACCCGATTATAAAGAATTTGAATATCTTTCCGAACAGCGACGATTTCTTCTTTAAGAACCTTCTCGTCGAGGGGACCAATATCCAACAACGGGTCGTGGTGGGTGGGGACAAGATGCCACCATTCGGAGGGCACGTTGGCCATCAAACCAACTTCATGGGCGTGCTCATGCAACGACACCTGTTCCAGCCGGGACGGCAATCCTGTCGTCCACATGAGATCAACGGCGTATGCCGCCTCCATTTGTGGAAGATTGCCGTGCTGATACCACGCTGGACGCACTTGATGCTTTGATCCAAGCCCCAAATCAGGGTTGGCTACGACCGGGTGGGTTTTACCACGGGCAACATACGCATCCCACAGTTGCTTTTGATGTTCGTATGTCCTTGCACCAGAACGAATTTGAATAGGGTCGCCCTGCCAAATCTCAAATAGTTTTCGGAGCCGCGCCTTGAGCTCGGGGTGGAGTTCGGCCACATTAACGTGGCTTCCGTTGGTGGGTAGTCCTTCCTGAATCACAGCAGGTCATCCATTTCTCGAACGAGACCCTCAAGCCTGTCCGCAATGGAAGCAATGGTTTCCCGATTGACTTCAACGACACTCGGATCTGGTATCGGATCGGGGTCTGGTGGTATAGGGATAGGTGCCGGATCGGGGTCTGGTGGTATAGGGATAGGTACCGGATCGGGGTCGATGATTGTGACGTCATTGTCAATGTTCATCCACTCGGGGAACGGATTCGCTTCCATCCAGCGGAGATAGTCCCCGTAGGTCTCGCGCGGTACCCCGGCAGGCAGGGTCAGCCATGACGCCCACATGCCATCACGGGTGATGCGACGGGCGTTGCCGATGCCGGCTCCACCAACAATCGCATGCTGTCCTGGTGGCCAGTAGTCGATGCCGTTCTGCACATACAGGTCAGCGTCGTCACCTTCAAGGCGGAAACGCTGCACGGTGAGCATGGCGGTCACGTTGGCGTCAGGCTGGTACCGCTTGCCCGCCCATGCGTGGATCATCTGCGCCGACTGTTTCCACGGTGCCGCGGACTCATTGTGTGGTCCACCGCGGAAATCCCAGAACACCCCGCCCTTGCCATACGGAAACGGGTTGGTGTCCGGTGTGCTGGAATTGCCGTAGTAGGCACCTTCACCGAGACCGTCGAGCCTTACGTCAAAGCCTTTCTTCCATGTGCCCCCGGCATACACGTACAAGGCGGCGTGACTAGACACAATGCGGGCCGTCGATGGTTGTATCGCGTCGTCAACCGACGGAAGAATCGCAAACCGGAATTCGATGGTGCGGTTACCGTCTTTCCAGCCTTCACCCACGTCAGAATACTTGCCACCCGTGGCCTGTTCGAGCGGACCCCACGCCAGCTTCGGTACATCATGTCCACCCGGCAAAGTTCGGTCGATGATTTCGCTGACCTTGAGCTTGGGAATCCCGTCCGTCGGTGGCTCCGGATCATCCGGTGTGGGGTCGGTTGCCGGAGGGTGATTGGCCTCCCATATCCATACCATTTCTCGATCACTGAAATGGTTGTTGTCGTGGTGTTCCCATCCACCCTTGAATTGGTTACGGTTCAAATCAGTTGGAAGTAGATCGAGGTAGACCGTCACATTCTTGTGGGCCGCATGGTGGCGAGCCATGTGCCATCCGTACCCACCCCAGTTGTGTTCGTAGGGGCCTGTCTCGATGTAATGACTTGGATTTGGGGTGAAGTTTGTCATGGGTTCCTCTGGTGGTGGGGTGGGTGCCGGTGGTTCTGGTGCTGGCGGTTCTGGTGCTGGCGGTTCTGGTGTTGGCGGTTCTGGTTCTGGTTCTGGTTCCGATTCTCCGGAGGCGAACACTTCGAGCACCGCATCCTCAATGTCGGAGAAAGAGTTTTGCGGATTGTCGGGATCGAAACCCTGATACTGCCAAGTCCAACGCGCCCACGTTCCGAACACGTAACCAGTGACACCAGCCCTCAGCGCAGCCTTAGCGTCAGCGACTGCCACGTCCTTGCCGTAGTTCTCGTATGGCCACTTGTCGGATGGCCCGAGGTAGCCGGTGTAGCGGGGCTCCCCCGCCCACACGTCAATGCCCTTCGGGTTGTAGGTCTCTACACCACGGCGGAGTTGTTGTTCGGTGATCGTCGCCGACTGGCGATGGCCCGTCTCCAATGCAGCCACGTCCAGCCAGTCGCCCTCGTTCTGATAGTTGAGGTGGCGGTAGGTGTTGTTCGGGTCCGACTCTGACCCATGGGAGGTGGGTGAGTGGTACACGATGCGGCGGCCGTCGCCCTCGAAGGCTGGCACCATAGTGCGCCACACTTCAATGTTGGCGTCGGTGTTATTCGAGCCAGCGTCACCGCCCACAATCCAGTGGTCGATGGCCGGGTGATCGCCGACCCTGTCCATCACCTGCCGACCGAAGGCCGCGGCGTTGCCGGCGTGGATCAGCCCAGCGACACCATGGTTCGGGTCGCCCCCCGGAAGATATGAGTTTTGCCAGATCAGCCCAAACCCGATTTTGGCTCCGTGCGCAGCGAACCGGTCAAACATTTGACGCAACCGTTGAACGTAGCCGTCACGGAAATAGAGGTTGCCGCCAGTGTCCCGGTAGCCGAGCTGTTCACCATGCCATCGGGACCAGATGTGCGCGTTCGGATGGTGAAACGGGAACGTCCACGCCCCGTCGAAACTGCGACCCGACGGTCGAATCCGTTTCAGTTCCCGCGCATACTTTTCTGCCGCGTTGGGTGTCCCCTTCGCACCCCACTGCCAGGCCGTGTCGTAGACTTCGAGGGTGGGGGCGGTGGTGAACGATATGGATGTAAAGTCAGTCATGTTGGACCAAGCATAACACGGGTGACTACAACGGGGCTTCCATCCGGACTCAGGTTGGCGTGATTCACTTCGCCCAGAAACGTCATCACCGAGACCGAGAGGCCGGGACGAGTACCATTATCGGTAACACACCCACGCGGTAAGGCCCTGAATGTTCTCGATGCGGGCAGCTTGCGCACCATTCAGGACGGGATCGTAAATCCATGTGTCGAAGTCCACGCCAAAGGCATTCTCGAAATCGACACGCCACCAGTAACGGTTCACCTGAGCTCGGCCATGGTCGCCGGAGCCGCGATTATGGGCAAGGTGGGGGTCGAGTTCGCCACCGGATTCGCACGGCAAAATTGTGTTACGGAACACACCCAGATGCTTGCCACCATATTCCCGGTGTTTGCCGCCACCATCGAGGTATCCGTACTCCCATAACGCGTCACTTATGGGCAGTGGCCAGCCGTGGCCGGGAACGCCCTGACTTTGACGCAGCTTCGATCGGGTTACCCCGTAGGCCATGCCGTAGGTGGTGGAGTCCACGATGACCCCATTGCCCGGTGTGGGGG
>JABDKH010000268.1 GCA_013002345.1 Rhodothermales bacterium | reverse complement strand
ATATCACACCCGATACGATGACGTTCGAATTGACCGGTCCGACGACAAAGATCAACGCGTTTGTCGGCATGATGGAGCCGCACGGGATTCAGGAGATTGCGCGCAGCGGTCGGGTGGCGATGCGACGCGCGCTCGTCTTCGGAGATTGAACGAACACGGATCAGCGATAATCACCAGAACAGGATACGATGAAGGTTTACTACGAGTCGGACCCGCAACTGATCAGGTCAAAGAAGGTGGCCGTGATCGGGTACGGAAGCCAGGGTCATGCCCATGCGCTCAATCTGCACGAGAGCGGCGTGGATGTTGTCGTCGGGCTGCGACCGAACTCTGCTTCAGAGGCGAAGTGTGCGTCGCGCGGCCTCGCGGTCGCATCAGTGTCGGACGCCGCGGCATGGGGCGACGTGATCATGATCTTGATCCCTGATCAGGATCAGCGGCGCGTCTACTACGCGGACATTGAACCTCACATGACGCCGGGAAAGGCGCTCGGATTTGGCCACGGTTTCAACATTCACTACGGGCAGATTGAGGCTCCAGACGGAGTTGACGTCTTCATGGTTGCCCCGAAGTCACCGGGCCATCTCGTGCGCCGCACGTACACCGAGAGCAAGGGTGTGCCGTGCCTGGTGGCCGTTCACCAGGATGCATCGGGGCGGGCACGGGATCTCGCATTGAGCTATGCGGGTGCGATCGGTGGAACACGCGCGGGAGTGATCGAGACAAACTTCAAGGATGAGACGGAGACGGATCTGTTCGGTGAGCAGGCCGTGCTCTGCGGTGGATCGGAGGCACTCATAAAGGCCGGGTTTGAGACGCTCACGGAAGCCGGATACCCGCCGGAGCTTGCGTACTTCGAGTGCTTGCACGAGCTGAAGCTCATTGTCGACCTCTACTACGAGGGTGGTCTGGAATACATGAACTACTCGGTGAGCGACACGGCCGAGTACGGCGGCTATTCGAGGGGACCGCGGGTGATCACCGACGCGGTCAAAGCGGAGATGAAGAAGATTCTGAGCGAAGTACAGGACGGATCATTCGCGCGCGAGTGGATTGCCGAGTGTGAGGCCGGCGGAGCGAACATGCAGCGGCTTCGTGCCGCATCTGCGGACCACCCGGTGGAGAAGGTCGGCAAGAAGCTGCGAACGATGATGAGCTGGCTCAAGAAGTCTGGACCTGAGGACACCGTCGCTTCACCTGTCGAAGTGAGAGCGGCGAGCTGATCAAGAGAATCGCGTGAGTACCGGAAAACGAATATATCGACTTGCTCTGCTGCCCGGCGACGGCATTGGTCCGGAAGTGACGCGTGAGGCGGTGCGCGTGCTCGAAGCAGCCGCAAACCGTTTCGGATTTGTTGTGGAGACACACGAGCATCCGGTGGGCGGTGCGGCGCTTGCCGCCGGACTCGACGTTCTTCCGGCGGCGACCCTGGAGGCCTGTCGGAACTCCGATGCCGTACTGCTCGGTGCCGTTGGCGGGCCGACGTGGGATCATGTCTCGCCAGAGCAGCGACCGGAGCGTGCCCTGCTTGGCCTTCGCAAGGAGCTCGGCGTATTCGTCAATCTGCGACCCGTGGTCGTGAGTGACAGTGTAGAATCCGCGTCGCCGCTTCGGCCGGAGTTGGTAACCGGAGTCGACCTGGTGGTCGTACGCGAATTGACAGGCGGAATCTACTTCGGCGCGTCGTTCGAGAATCCCACTTGTGACGATGGTCGCGTAGATCAGGCCGGCAATGTCATGGAGTACACGCGTGCCGAGGTGGAGCGCGTAGCGCGCGAGGCATTCAAGTTGGCCCGGCGCCGCCGCAGGAAGGTGACATCGGTCGACAAAGCCAACGTCCTCGGGGTATCGCGTCTGTGGCGAGACGTTGTCAGTTCGGTGCACGCGGCAGAATTCGCTGACGTCGAGCTACAGCATCTGTATGTCGACAACGCGGCCATGCAACTTGTGCGCAACCCCCGACAATTCGACGTCATTCTTACGGGGAATATGTTCGGTGACATTCTGTCGGATCTGGCGGGCACGCTGCCGGGCTCACTGGGCATGCTGCCGTCCGCCAGTCTCGGCGGCACAACCGGGCTGTTCGAACCTGTGCACGGGAGTGCACCAGACATAGTCGGGACGGGGAAGGCGAATCCACTTGCTGCAATCCTGAGTGTGGTCATGATGCTGGACTCGTTGCACGAATCCGATGCATCGGCTGCTGTTCAAATCGCAGTAGCAGCGTCGCTTGCAGCCGGACTTCGCACGGCGGACATGGCGAAGCCGGGTGCGCACCTCGTCACAACCAGGCAGATGGGCGCGGCAGTGGCGCGGCAGGTCGCCGGCGACTCACTTCCGGACGATCAGGTTTTGCTCGCCGAGCAACTGTACTCACACCTATGAACAGCATGACTGAGATGACTATCAAAGATCCAGACCGCGTTATCATTTTTGACACAACGCTGCGAGACGGCGAACAGGCTCCGGGGGCATCCATGACGATACCGGAGAAGGTGGAACTCGCCCATCAGCTCGCCAGGCTCGGGGTGGATGTCATCGAAGCCGGCTTCCCGATTTCGTCGCCCGCGCAATTCGATGCAGTCCAACGCATTGCACATGAGGTCGAGGGTCCGACGATCTGTGGTCTGGCCCGGGCGACGACGAAGGACATCAGGAAGGCCGGCGAGGCACTCGATGGTGGTCATCGAACCCGGATCCACACGTTCATCGCCACGAGCGACATCCATCTTCAGAGCAAGTTCGGCGATGATCGTTATGGAAAGACGCTTGAGGAGAAGAGAGCTACGGTCAAGCGCATGGCAACGGAGGCCGTTCAGTATGCGCTCACGTTCACGGACGATGTGGAGTTCAGCGCCGAAGATGCCGGACGATCGGGAATAGACTACCTGACTGAGGTCGTACAGGCGGCGATAGACGCGGGTGCGACGACGATCAATATTCCGGACACGACCGGCTACTGCATCCCGTCAGAGTATGCAGCACTGTTTGAGGCGCTGCGTCGCCGCTGCACGATTCCGGAGCACGTGGTTCTCTCCACGCACTGTCACGACGATCTCGGCCTGGCGGTCGCCAACTCGCTTTCAGGAGCACTCGCGGGCGCCCGTCAGATCGAGTGTACGCTCAACGGTATCGGCGAGCGTGCCGGCAATGCGGCCCTTGAAGAAATTGCCATGGCGCTGCGTGTTCGTGAGGATCGATTCGGTTTGCATACCGGTATCGATACGCGCCTACTCACCGCGACCAGCAAAATGGTATCGACGTTCACTGGATTTTCGGTTCAGCCGAACAAGGCGGTTGTGGGTCGAAACGCGTTCAGCCATGAGGCGGGCATTCACCAGGACGGAGTGCTTAAGCGGCGCGACACGTATGAGATCATGCGAGCGGAAGACGTAGGCCAATCGATCGAGGCGATTCGGCTCGGTCGCCACTCGGGTCGCCACGGGCTTTTCAGCCGACTGGACAAGCTGGGTCTTCAGATAGCGGAGGAAGAGAGGGAAGCGGTCTACAAACGCTTTGTCGAGCTTGCCGACAGGAAGAAGGAAGTGAACGAGCAGGATCTGTATTACATCGTAGGGGCAGAAAGAACCGGGCCGAATGAGGCGCACCTCGAGCTCGAGCATTTCGAGGTAGCGTCGAAATCCACTGGTGCTCCCGAAGCGGCCGTACGTGTGCGCCACATGCGAACAGGCGAGGTGAAGGAGTCGTTCGCCACCGGCGACGGTCCCGTTGACGCCCTCTTCAGC
>JABDKH010000267.1 GCA_013002345.1 Rhodothermales bacterium | reverse complement strand
GCTCCTCGTGTCCCGGACGGTTGATGGCACCCACATAGTAGATGTTGGCGCACGCGGCCGCGGGCTGTTCCAGTTTCCAGAGATACTCGCTCAGACCCGCGACGGTGGCAGACGGGTTGAAGACGATCTCGGCGCCGTTGAGGCCGAGCTCGCGCCAGCCTTCCGGGAAGTGACGATCGTAGCAGATGTACACGCCGACCTTGCCGACGGCCGTGTCGAACACCGGGTAGCCGAGGTTGCCGGGGCGGAAGTAGAATTTCTCCCAGAAGCCCGGGTTGCAATGCGGGATGTGAATCTTTCGAAACTTGCCGAGATAGGTGCCGTCGGCGTCAATGACCGCGGCGGTATTGTAGTAGACTCCGGTTAGATCTTCTTCGTACAGGGGAAGGACCAACACCATCTCGTGTTTCTTTGCGAGATCCTGCATCAGCTTTGTCGTCGGTCCGTCGGGCACTCTCTCGGTCAGAGCGTACCACTTCTCCTTTTGCTCGGCCGGAAAGTATGGGCCATAGAAGAGTTCCTGGAGGCAGACGACTTGCGCGTCCTTTCGTGCGGCCTCTTCGATGAGACCCACATGCTTGTCGATCATGGAGCGCTTGATCTTGTCGATCGGACTATCGGCGCTTTCGGACAGGGTTGCCTGGATGAGTCCGGCGCGAACTGATCGTTCCATGTTATTCCTCCTCGTTGTGCGCGGGTGGCTAGACGGCGACATCGTGTCCCGCCAGCCAGGATTGTTGGCTGACTTCGAAATGGTCAATTAAGACAGGTGGAACCAAAATGCAACTGCCCGGGCCGCATGTACACGGATTATCGGCGATCGTCGGGTGGATTACGGATTCGGAAGCAGTGTTGTGCGGGCAGTCTATCGGACTAGCTGCGTGAGTTCGAACGCCACGCGCTCAGGCCCTCGAGTTGTAGGAACAATCGGGCGCGTCACTCTGGACTTCGTGACGGACGAGACCGTCATAGATTGGCCGAAGCCTATTCATTGAATCGATGGGCTGAGGCAGCAGATCGACTGCGGTCGCGTTCTCCTAAACGACCCAGTCCGGAATCACGCCCGACTCCACACCGAACACCCAGATCACCAGGGTGTAGGCCAGCACGGTGATGACTCCGATGAACAGGACGTTCAGGATCACCCCTGCCCGGGCCATCTGGGGGACGGTAACTCGGCCGCTCCCATAGACGATGGCGTTCGGAGGTGTCGCCACGGGTAGCATGAACGCACAGCTCGCACCGAGCACGGCGGGTATCGCGAGCAGGAGAGGATTTTCGCCAATCCCGAGCGCCATGGCCGCAATCACCGGCAGGAAGGTGGCCGTTGTTGCGGTGTTACTGGTGAGCTCCGTCAGGAACACCACGACGGCGATCACTACCAGCAGAACAAGTAGTACGGGCAGCCCCGACATGCCTCCCATGGATTCTCCGATCCACTGCGACAGGCCGGTCCGCGTAAATGCGCCGGCAAGGCTGAGGCCGCCGCCGAACAGAATGAGCGTGCCCCACGGGAGCCGACGTGCCGTACGCCAGTCCATCAGGAACGTGCCGGTCCGCAGGTTCGATGGAATGACAAACAATGCGAGCCCGCCGATCATGGCGATCCCGGCATCCGAAAGCGATGGAATGAGGGGGAGCAGAAGCGGTCGAGTTATCCAGGCCAGTGCAGTCAGGACGAACACGGCTCCCACACGCTTTTCTTCCGTTGAGATCGGGCCCAGGCCGCGCAGTTCACCCGCAACTGTTTCTGCTGCGCCCGGGAGCGTACGAATTCTGAGCGGACACGTAATGCGTGTAAGCACGATGAACGCGATCGGGAGCCCGACGACAACCAGAGGTAGCCCGACGGCCATCCAGTTGACAAATGAGATGGTATGTCCGTACTCGGAGGCAATGAAACCTACGAGGAGCGCGTTCGGGGGTGTGCCAACGATGGTCGCCATGCCGCCGATGTTGCACCCGTACGCAATGCCCAGGACGAGGGCGATCGCGAAGTTGCTTTTGACTATGCCATCGGCGGATGCATCCGCGAGGTCGATGACGGACAAAGCCACCGGCAGCATCATCAGGGCGGTGGCGGTGTTGCTGACCCACATGGAGAGAATCGCCGCCGCGATCATGAATCCACCGACGATGGCTGACGGACCGGTTCCGACTCTGGCGATGATCCGAAGGGCGATGCGGCGATGGAGTTGCCAGCGTTGCATCGCGAGCGCGATCAGGAAACCACCCATGAAAAGAAAGATGACCGGCTCGGCATACGGGGATGCGGCCTCTCCAATCGTTCCGACCCCGGCAATCGGAAAAAGGGCCAGGGGCAGAAGTGCGGTTGCGGGAATCGGCACGGACTCCGAGATCCACCACGTCGCCATAAGGAGCGCGAGTCCAGCCGTGAGCCATCCAGCAGAACCGAGCGACTCGGGGGCCGGAGTCACGACAAAGAGGAGCAACAGTGCGGGACCCAGGAACAGTCCAACTTTCTGGCGAATGCCCCACCCTGTCGAATCGTCAAAAGCCATCGAAGTGATCGGAGTTTCGGGTCGACTCGTGTTCGGACCGATCGGCGGTCGGCACCAGTCCGATCCCTGAAGCTAATACTCAGGCTGCTATATATGCGGAGAGCAAATTAGAGGGCTGTGCTCTGTCGCATTCAACTATCCGGGCCTGCCGCAGACGATTCTCAGAGATGTAATTGGCTTCTCAGCGGATTCGAAGATGGCGACGATTCGTTGTACCTGCTGCGGTCGCACGATGAGCAGGAGTTGATTGGGCACAGTCGGGAAACTTTGCTAGTCGGGAGCGTAACAGCCATAAGGCATTCATTGTTGCGCCAAATGGCATAACTTATGAACAAGAAGGCGAACCGCGGTGGCAAAGGGAGTGGGGATCTCTCGAGACGTCCCGCAGCGAATGCAGGCACCACGAAGGGGAAGCAGTCGCGGACAGCGCCAACTCCCCGGAAGCGTACAGCGACCAGGCGTCCGATCCGATATCGAGAACTCGGTGACTGGGAGGCAGCCGCACGAATAGACGACGGCTTTGAGACCGGGAGACTGGACGACATTCGCACCTCACTCGACCTGACGGTTCGAGAGTTGTCGGTTGTCCTGCAGATGTCGCCAAGAACACTGAACCGTCGCAAGTCGCAGGACAGGCTTCCACCGGATGAATCCGAGCGCGTCTATCGGATTCTCAAACTGATTGAACTCGCTACGGATGTTCTCGGTAGTGAGGACGACGCGCGCGATTGGATGAAGGAAGCCAACTTCGCCCTGGCGGAAAGGACCCCGCTGGATCTGGCGAAGTCAGAACCTGGCGCCGCCATCGTTGAGCGTTTGCTTGAACAGATTCGCCACGGTGTTGCGGTCTAAACCTCGGGTTCTGATTTGTCACGCATTTCCGTTTGGCGAATTGTAGACCGCCGCTACGCTGTGTCCGCGTTCGACGGAGTAGGGGCCGAGATCACCGGCGGCCGATTCAACAGTCGCGGCACGAAGGTGGTCTACACGTCCGACTCCCTTTCGCTCGCGCTGCTCGAGACGCTGGTCCGAGTGAACAAGCGGGAGCGTCTCCGGAATCAGGTCTGCATCCGTGCTGAGTTTGATTCGAGGCACGTGACGGTCGTAGATATTGCGGATTTGCCGGAGGATTGGGATTCGATACCTCCGGTCTCGGCGACTCGGCACGTCGGCGATGCGTGGATCGAGAGCGGCGTGTCACTCGTACTGCGAGTCCCGTCCGTCGTGATCCCGCAACAGTCGAATTACCTGATCAACCCGAGCCATCGGTCGATGTCGAGGCTCAAGGTTTTTGATCCGATCCGCGTCCCGATTGACGAGCGACTGGACGGTCTTCTGG
>JABDKH010000266.1 GCA_013002345.1 Rhodothermales bacterium | reverse complement strand
CCACATGATGCCGTGACGTCGTTTCGCTGTTCAGACGAACCCTGACGAACGCCGTGTCGGCAGTCGATGACCGCGCCGACGAAAGTTGTACATCGTCCGTTCGTTCACGATCGCCCTGGTTCGTGTTGTGTGCTACGCGTGCCCAGTAGTATCCCTCCCTGTCCGTGTACAGCGGGTTTCCGCGGCTCGCGCTGTCGCCCGGGTAGTAGGTGTTGTCGGGCTCGAGATGCAGTGTGTCGCGAGTCGTCCCCAGCGCCACCGTGCCGGCAGACGGTGGCACCCTCTCCATGCGGCTTCCGGGGTTGCCGCGCCATGTCAACCAGTAGGTTGTTGTGTCGCTGAAGAGACTGTTATACGTGCTGCTTCTTCGAGATGGATCGCCATCGTACAGGTAGTCTTCCGCCGCTCCGGTGTTGCGGCGTCCGACGAATGCGAGATAGTCGGACGCGGTCATCGACGCCGGGTTGGCCCCGGAATAGAACAGAGGGATTTCCCGGCCGCTCTCGATGATCCGGAAGCTCGCCGGATCGACCGACAGAAGAGGCACGCCGGAATTCGCAAGGTCGGAGCCCGTGACGGCGTAAACGCCGTCTGATCCGACCTCCAGCTTGAGATAGGTGGCAGAGGGGTCGTACCACGATGCGTCGAATGTTGACTGCGCGTCTGCCGACTTGACCGGCCAGGCGATAGCAATCAGCAGTACGCCTAGCAGCGCAATCTGGCTATGGATGTACCGTGTCAAAATCAGCAGATATGGGAAAGAAGTACGACTACGGTTGAATGAGGGCGCCGGATCCTGCGGTAATCAGCAACAGGCATACCAAATCGGCGGTCACTTCGGGATGCTCCCGGACCGCAGCGCCTATTCATCTATAATCGAGACCTCAAGACGGGTCTGGAACAGCGCTTTCCGCACTTCCTCGGCTCGGTTTTTTCGGCACATATGATCCAGAATGCCGAAAAATGCGTCCAATTCCGTCCGACTGAAGGGTGCATTGCTTCGGAGTCCCTCAATCCCGGCAGACGTCTCGATGCCGGTCTCGTCATCGGCCGAAAGGAACTCGGCCAGCTTCTCACCTGGCCTGAGGCCCGTGAACGTGACAGCAATACCTTCCGGTGATCCGGTCATTTCTTCAATGATGAACCGTGCAAGATCGACGATGGATACCGGCTCTCCCAGCCGTGCGGTGTAGACGGGGGCGTCATCAAGCAAGAGGGACTGGAGGATCAGTGCCGTCGCATCCGAGGGCGTCATCATGTATCGCGTCATCTCGGGATGCGTGACCGTGACCGGGCCACCGGCGAGAATCTGGTCGATAAATATCGGTACGACACTTCCCTGGCTACCCATGACGTTCCCGAAGCGGACGATCTTGCATCTCATTCGCGTGTCGATCGATCGGATGTACCACTCCGCCAGTCTCTTTGTGGCGCCGAGCACGCTTGAGGGATCTACGGCTTTGTCTGTCGACACGAAGATGAACTGTTCGGCCTCGAACTCCTCGCAGATGCGCGCCAGGCTCACGGTGGCCATCGTATTATTCGTGAATGCCTCGACGGGGTGCCGTTCCATGAGAGGCACGTGCTTGTAGGCCGCCGCGTGGAACACAATATCCGGCCGGTAGGCTGAGAAGACGGTGCGCATGATTGACTCATCGCGGACGTCCGCGATCCGAAACACGAGGTCGCCGGAAAACCGTCGGCTGCGGAGCGTGTTCTCCAGCTGAAACAGGTTGAACTCGCTGACGTCGACCAGGACAAGACGGAAGGGATTTAACTCGATGAGTTGTTCGGACAACGCGGATCCCACCGACCCGCCCGCGCCGGTGACCAAAACGGTGCGGCCTGTGAGGTAATTCTGAATAGCTTCGCGTTCGAAGACCAGTGGCGGCCGCCTGATGAACTTGTCGAAGTCAATTTTCGGCAGAGCCCTGACGGCGACTGGTCGGGTGTCAAGTCTCCATTCGGACGCGAAACGAATAGCCGCTCGCAATCCAAGAATTCCGATCAATGAAAACGCGAACTGCACGCTCGCGACGCTACGCGGCGGAATGTGGGTGGGTGTAACGAGGTACGTGACCGCCAATGCAACGGCGCCACCGACGAAAAGAAAGCCACCGGCCTTCAGGAACTCGTCCAGATGAAGTTCTCTTGCCTCGACCCGGTAGATCCCCGACAGCAGGAGGCTGGCCATGTAGCTGACGATCGACACGACGAGCGCCGTGCTGGAGGCGGCATCGACCGGCCACAACAGCCAATGCGTGCTACGGATCTTCAGTGCCGCAACAAACGCAGCGTAGACGATTACCGTGTCGAGAAGGATGAGGAGGGTTCGGCGGCGGGGCCGACCCGCGTCACCGGGAATTCGAATCATGATGTCGCTGGGAAACGCGATTCAGTAAGGTAGCCAAGGTTCACGAGGGCTGCAATCGTGCCGAGTGCCGGCTCACGGTCTCGAGCAGGATGTTTTCAAACGTGTCGGCGAGACTGTTTCTGTCGAAACGTTCACGGGCTACGCGAACGGCGTTGCGGCCTGCGCGCTCGAGTAGATCCTGGTCGTCAAGGATGTTTCTGAGCGCCGAAGCCATCTTGTCAGGATCCGCGGCCGGTGTATACCAGCCGCATCCGTTCTCCTCTACAAGCTCCTTCGTCCAGCCCGGATTGGTCACGAGGACGGGACAGCCGGTCGCCAGGGCGTCGAAGAGTTTAGAGGGCGAACTTGCAGCCACTGACGGCACGTCGACGAAACTCACGAGTGCGAGGCTTGCCGTGGCAAACCAGTCAAATACCGCATGGCGGGGTACCGGCGAGACGAGTCGGACATTGGGCAACCGCCGGGCTTCGGATGCAATTAAATCGGTGTAGTACCCGTGCCCGACGAACGTAAACACGACGTCGGTGCGGTCAATCATCTGTCGCGCTGCCGCCAGCAAGGTGGGGATGTCGTTCGCTCGTCCGAACGCACCGGCATACAGCAGGACGCGTTCGTCGCCAAGGTCAAACTCGTCGCGCAGTCTACCCGAAACTTCGGCCTCTCGAGCAAGCCCGGCCCGCTCAACGTCCGAGCCCTGGAGGATTGTCGAAACGTGACGCTCTGATGCTCCTTTGCCAAGGACATGCGCCGACATGTCCGGAGACAGGGTGACGACGTGGTCGGCCGAACGGTAGAGTTGGCCTTCTTTTCCTCTGAGCCATTTCTGAGCCCGCGGATTGCTAATGGCGCCCATCTCGATAGGGAAGTCCGGCCACAGATCCCGAACCTCAAAAACGAACGGGACGCCGAGTTTCCTGGCCACGCGGCGTGCCGCCCAGGCGACCGACAGCGGCGTCGACGTTCCAATGATTACATCGACATCTTTGAGTGTCATCGCAGCAGCGTATGCTTTTCGGGCATAAGACGCGAACGCGACAAGACGCCGGCTCGTCGACATCTGATTGTCGTACGAAACGCGAACGCTCACGAGGTCAACACCATCCGGCACCCACGGATAGTCGTTAGTGATGCGCCTGGATTCCCACGCATCCGACCCGATGATCGTCACCCGATGGTTTCGTGCCCACCGCGCCGTGAAGTCGTAGTGACGACACATTGCCGGGCAATCGGGGTTGTGGTGGTACTGGTGGAGCAGGACGATGTGCATGATCCTGCTCAGTCATCCAGTTCGCGAGTGACACGGGCGGGTACGCCGGCGGCGACGACGCCCGCAGGGAGGTCACGCGTGACGACCGCGCCTGCACCGACTATCGAACCGGCTCCAATCTGAACACCCGGAAGTATAACGGCCCCGGTGCCGATCTCGACACCCGCTCCGATGCGCGAATCTCCAGACACATGCACACCGGGGTGAAGTGTGGAACAGTCGCCAAGGCTGCAGTCATGACCGATTGTGCAGTGCAGGTTCACGATGCAATGGGCACCGATCATCGTCCTGACAGTCACTGTTGTGGCGCGGCACAGGATCGATCCTTGACCCACGCTCGAACTGGCATGGATTGACACGGTTGGATGGAGCAAGGTAGCGGGCGTTGCGCCTATGTTGCTGAGCCTGCGTGTGAGCTCTTCGCGCACACGCGATCGACCCACGGCTGCAACATATCGAGCTCTGTGTTTACTGAGCCAGTCAACCTCGCCCAGCACGGGATAATCGATCACCGACGTACCGTGCAGTTCCGGATCATCGTCAAGGAAGCCGACCAGCGACCATCGGGAGGCGGTGTCGTTAATGTCTTCGACCAGTGCAGCCGTCTCTGCTCCGAACCCACCCGCTCCGACGATTACAAGGTCGGACATGATACTATCGCTTCGTCCGTGGGAGATCCGTCCGCGACACGTCAGCGATACCGAAGTCCGGATTCAATCCTCCGTCACCGTACACGCCCCGACCGGACACAACGGCACCGATGGTTCGCCAGAGAATCTGAAGATCCAGCCAGACCGTCCGGTTATCGACATACCACACGTCGAGCAGGATTCGGATCGTCCAGGGGATGGAATTGCGACCGTGGACCTGCGCCCATCCCGTGATCCCCGGACGCGTATTCAGCCGCCTTCGCTCGTAGTGTCCATAGCGCTCTACCTGCTCGGGGAGTGTAGGTCTAGGGCCGATGAAACTCATCTCGCCCAGCACAATGTTGACCAGCTGTGGCAGTTCATCAAGGCCAAGTCGCCGCAGGATTCGCCCGGGAAGGGTCACCCGATCCGCATGCGATTCGTTCGATGCATTGTGCGCCATCGTTCGAAACTTGTGAATGGAAAACGTCGCACCGCCGAGACCTGCCCGTTCCTGCGAGAAGAAGATCGGCCGTCCCTGAGCCACCAGGAGCACGATGCTCAGCAGCGCAAGAAGCGGCGCCAGAACAACGAGCAGCGCCAGCGCGGCCAGGCGTTCGACTATGTGGAAAACATTGGGGCCCATGCGGATACCTACGCCGTTGCGGAAATGGTAGTGGTAGACCGCTGCAGTCGGGGCACGACCTCGTTCAGGGCCGACGCGACCTGCATAACGTCATCGTCTTTCATCGTCGTGAAGAAGGGCAATGCCAGGGTTCGGTCGGAGATGGCCTCGGCAACGGGGAAACGCCCTCGCGTGTATCCGTAGAGATCCTGATAGAGCGGCTGCAGGTGAATGCACGGGAAGTAGGGCGCCGACTCTATGCCACGAGCTCCAAGCGCTGTCATGAGTTCGTCGCGGGCCGTCGCTGTGTATGCTGGCGCAAGCGCGATGACGTAGGCAAACCAGCTTCGCTCAGAGCTGGCGATGGATCCCGGGATCTGAATGTCGTCCGCCAGGGGTGCCAGCAATTCGGTATATCGGGCAGCGATTGTCTGCCTCCGCTCCTGGAGCACGTCGAAACGCTCCAACTGAGCGCACCCGAGTGCCGCAGAGATCTCGTCCATCCGGTAGTTGTAACCGAGACGGACGTGGTTCATCCGTTCGTTGCTCGCCCGACCCTGGTTCGCCATGCTCCGGCAGAGCTCGGCCAGCTCATCACTCGAGGTCGTGACGCAGCCGCCTTCGCCGGTAGTAATCTGTTTGTTCGGATAGAAGCCGAAGGCCGTCGCGTCTGCTAGGCTGCCGACAGCGTGCCCATCCACGGATGCGCCAAGTGCTTCGCATCCATCGTCGACGAGCAAGAGCCCGTGCCGATCCGCGATTCTCGTGAGTTCGGGCCAATCGGCCGGCGAACCGAATACGTCCACCGCAACTATCGCACGAGTTCGGGATGTGATTCGTGACTCGGAGTCCGCAGGGTCAATGTTGAACGTAACCGGATCGATATCTGCGAATACCGGTCGTGCGTTCACGTAGATGGCCGCATTGGCGGTCGCGACGAAACTGAACGGCGTCGTAATCACCTCGTCGCCCGGTCCGATGCCCATGCCTTCAAGAATGAGATGGAGAGCTGCCGTTCCGCTGCTCACGGCAACGGCATGCTTCGCGCCGGTCAGGCTCGCCATCCGTGCTTCGAACTCACGCGTCTGCGGACCAAGCGCAAGTCGGCCGCTCTAGAGCGCGGTAACTACGCACGCCACTTCGGCGGGCCCGATATCGGGCCGCGAAAGGGGGATGGATGCTTCGTGACTTCTTGTCACAGGCGGTGGGAAGGACAGTGTATATTCGGTGGCAGATGGATGGAAGCGCCG
>JABDKH010000265.1 GCA_013002345.1 Rhodothermales bacterium | reverse complement strand
TGATGTCATACACGGCACAGACGACCTCGCGATCGTTCTGCTGCCAGCTCTCGGAAGACGGGTACAGCGTCAGGATGTCGAGCGACGACGACTCGTAGTCACGGCCGACGAATGACTCGAAATGCTGCATGCAGGAATCGTAGGCCAGGTCCGACATGGTCTCGTCGCCCGGGTAACTCGCGATCGTCAGGTCGACCACCGCGAATGCCTCGTTGTCGTGGGGCTCTGAACACGGCACGCCCGGCAGGCTGGTGATCTCGGCGTCGTAGGAGCTGGCGTCGTCGAAGCAATCGCCTGCCCGGACCTGGAAGGCATCGACGTTGCCACCGTCGACGATGTTGCCGGCGCTGTCGCGGTCGGCATCCGTTGCGGCGCCGTAGATCGCAAACCCGACCGCCGCCGCTACATACACACCCAGTTTCTTCATGAGTCCCGCTCCTGCTGGTGACGGGACCAGTCTGCCGCACAGTGCCCACCAGGCAAGGACAGGGGTCGCGAATTACCACATCCCGCACGGCGCCGTGCTTCGCGGAAACAATTCGTGCCTTGACCAGGTCAATTAAGTAAAGTAGAGGTGTCTTATGTAAACAAATGTTAGCTGCGTCACATAGTGTTCAGCCAGAGACGCGTAACCTGTGGTCAGTACTAGAAGCCAATGAACGGCTGTTGATGACGGATCGGGTTGTGAAGTGACTCACGGTGACACAAAGGAAAGGATGACTGCATTGAATCGGCAAAACTGACCCTGGAGGAATACGCCAATGAGTATCTTCGGACAATACCAGTCCCGCTTTGAAGATACACAACAAGAAGAATACAGTCTCGAAGAATACCTGGACATCTGTAAGAAAGATCCATCCGCTTACGCTACCGCTGCCGAGCGCCTGCTGCTCGCCATCGGCGAGCCCGAACTCGTCGATACCGCCGAAGATCCCCGGCTTTCGCGCATCTACTCCAACAAACTGATCAAACGCTATCCGCAGTTCGGCGACTTCTACGGGATGGAAGAGTGCATCGAGCAGATCGTGTCGTTCTTTCAGCATGCAGCCCAGGGCCTCGAGGAGAAGAAACAGATCCTGTACCTGCTTGGTCCGGTTGGCGGCGGCAAGTCGTCGCTGGCGGAGAAGCTCAAGGAGCTGATGCAGGAACAGCCGATCTACTCGCTCAAGGGTTCGCCGATCCAGGAGTCACCGCTGGGTCTGTTCAATCCGAAGGAAGATGCGAAGATCCTCGAAGAGGAATACGGCATCCCGCAGCGCTACGTGCAGGGCATCATGTCACCGTGGGCAGCCAAGCGCCTGCGTGAGTACAACGGCGATATCCGCCAGTTCCGCGTCGTCAAGCATCATCCGTCGGTGCTCAACCAGGTCGCCGTTGCGAAGACCGAGCCCGGTGACGAGAACAACCAGGACATCTCTTCGCTCGTCGGCAAGGTGGACATCCGCAAGCTGGAGGAATTCAAGCAGAACGATCCGGATGCCTACGCATTCTCCGGAGGCCTTTGCCACGCGAACCAGGGCCTGCTGGAGTTCGTCGAGATGTTCAAGGCGCCGATCAAGGTGCTGCACCCGCTGCTGACGGCGTCGCAGGAGATGAACTACAACGGCACCGAGGCGATCGGGTCGATCCCCTTCGAGGGCGTGATACTGGCGCACTCGAACGAGGCGGAATGGCAGTCGTTCAAGAACAACAAGAATAACGAGGCCTTCATCGACCGCGTCTATATCGTCAAGGTTCCGTACTGCCTGCAGGTCACTGAAGAGGTACAGATCTACGAGAAGCTCCTCCGCAACAGTTCACTCAGCGAATCACCGTGCGCGCCGGACACGCTGCGCATGCTCGCGCAGTTCACCGTGCTCACTCGTCTCAAGGAACACGAGAACTCCAGCATCTATTCGAAGCTTCGCGTCTATGATGGCGAGAACCTGAAGGACGTTGACCCGAAAGCGAAGTCCATCCAGGAATATCGCGACGCTGCCGGCGTCGATGAGGGCATGGACGGCCTGTCGACGCGTTTCGCCTTCAAGATCCTGTCCAAGGTCTTCAACTTCGACTCGGAGGAGACGGCCGCGAACCCGGTGCACCTGCTGTATGTGCTCGAGAAGCAGATCGAACAGGAGCAATTCCCCGAGGACATTCGTGACCGTTACGTCAATTTCCTGAAGGAGTACCTGACGCCGCGCTACATCGACTTCCTGGGCAAGGAGATCCAGACGGCCTACCTCGAGTCCTACTCGCAGTATGGCCAGAACATCTTCGATCGCTACATCACCTACGCCGACCTGTGGATCCAGGACCAGGACTACCGCAATCCGGAGACCGGCGAGATACTGGACCACGCGGCGCTCAACGACGAGCTCGAGAAGATCGAGAAGGCAGCCGGCATCGGCAACCCGAAGGACTTCCGCCACGAGGTCGTCAACTTCGTGCTGCGTGCCCGCGCCCAGAATGCCGGTAATAACCCGAAATGGACCAGCTACGAGAAGCTGCGGCTGGTCATCGAGAAGACGATGTTCTCGAGCACCGAGGACCTGCTGCCGGTCATCTCCTTCAACCCGCGTGCCTCCGAAGACGACCAGAAGAAGCACGAGGACTTCGTCGAGCGCCTGACGGAGTATGGCTATACGAGGAAGCAGGTTCGGCTGCTGTCCGAGTGGTACCTGAGGGTGCGTAAGTCGCAGTGATCGGTCATGGCGTTCCTCATTATCGATCGACGGAAGCAGGGCAAACAGAAAAGCGCCGTTAACCGTCAGCGTTTCCTGAAGCGCTTCCGCAAGCACATCAAGGAAGCCGTCACGGATGCTGTGAACAAGCGCAGCATCACCGATATGGAGCGCGGCGAGGAGATCTCGATACCGAAGAAGGACATCTCGGAACCGATCTTCCACCACGGCAAGGGCGGCAAGCAGCGCCGCGTGCTGCCCGGCAACAAGGAATTCGTCCGCGGCGATCGCATCGACCGTCCGAAAGGCGGCGGCGGGGGCGGCGGCGGAGGGCAGGCCAGCGACCAGGGCGAGGGCATGGACGAGTTCGTCTTCGAACTCAACCAGCAGGAGTTCCTCGACTTCATGTTCGAGGACCTGGAGTTGCCGAACCTCGTCCGCAAACAGCTCAAGGACTCCGATTCCTACAAGATGGTCAAAGGCGGCTATCTCAAGGAAGGTATCCCGGCGCGCCTTAACGTCGTCCAGTCACTGAGGGGCGCCAAGGCGAGACGTATCGCCCTGGGCGGGGCGATCAGGCGCGAGATCCGCGCCCTCGAGGAAGAGCTCGAGGCGCTCGGCGAGATGGCGAGCGAACGTCGCCGCGAGGTCGAGTACCAGCTCGAACGCGCGCGTCGCCGCCTGAATAACATCCCGTTCCTCGACGATTTCGATCTCAGGTACAACAACATGATCCAGCAGCCGACGCCGACCACGAGCGCGGTCATGTTCTGCCTGATGGACGTTTCGGGATCGATGACCCAGGACATCAAGGACCTCGCCAAGCGCTTCTTCGTGCTGCTGCACCTGTTCCTGAAGCGTCACTACGAGAAGACCGAGGTGGTGTTCATCCGGCACCACACCAAGGCGGACGAGGTCGACGAACAGGAGTTCTTCTACTCGCGAGAGACGGGCGGCACCGTCGTCTCGAGTGCCCTCGAGCTGATGAAAACCATTGTCCAGGAA
>JABDKH010000264.1 GCA_013002345.1 Rhodothermales bacterium | reverse complement strand
TTTGAGCAGCTTGTCAGCCGTCTCGGGCAGACGGAGTCGGAAACCGAGACCCTTCGAGCAGAGATGAAGGCGCTCGTTGCCCGTCTGAAGACATTCCCCATTGCCAGGACAGACACCTTCTTCGTTGCACCGGAAAGCGCGGACAAAGGCAGCGGCCTGCTGTTCTCGATCAACGTAAATGCCGACTCGTGCAAATCATGCGGCATCTGCCACGCCGTCTGTCAGGACTTCGCGATCGAGATCACAAAGCAGACTCCGCACCAGCTGCGCCAGTATCGCCGCGACTGGTTGTTCGCATCACGACTCGGCGGCGTGACGCGAGAGACCATCGATCGATTCGCGCTTCGTGACAAACCTGAATCTCTCGCATACCGACTGCTTGATCGCGACTCGTATCACAGCATGCTCGGAGGAGATTCGTCGTTCCCCGGCAGTGGGACCCAGTCGACGTTACACCTGATGGCAGCCGTCGCCGACTCGGTCATCCGCCCGCGAGTGGAAACCTTCGTGGCGACTCTGTCCGAATGCGCAGACGACCTGGAGCAGAAGATCAAAGCCCGGGTTCGCGAGTCTGTCGACGTCAATGACTTCGAGGCATTCGGCCAGCGGCTGAAGTCGTTGACAGACAAAACGCTTGAGCCGGAAACGCTTGCCGGCATCGCCTCCGGAGAGGTGACGGTCGATCGCGACAGACTTCAGCAGCTCAACGACTCGCTGCTGCGTCTGCGCGACATAATAAGTGCGTACGACGGAAGCGGGACGGGCAGCACTCGGACCAACTTGCTTGGCGTCTTCAGCGAGGACCATTCGGCGACAAACAGAGGCTACTACCCGTACAACCCGTTCTCATTCCCGTGGATCAACACCGGTGCAGATACCGTGGCGGTTGCCGATGGGTTGTTCTCATCCGTCACCGCTGTCGTGATATCCGGCATTCGGGCGCTAAGGCTTGCACGCCTCATACTCGACGACGTGTATGAGCCCGCCGAGCATGACGATGCACTCGACCGCCTCGACTGGCGAGATCTGACTGACGAAGAGTGGGCGATCTGCCCGCCGGTTTGTGTGATCGCCGGCGATGCCGGTGATGCGATTCCATATCTCCTGCGCGTCGAGGCTCCTGTCAAGGTGTTCCTGTTGTCTAGCGACGTCTCCCTGTCTTCGAACGGCTCCGACGTGCGGCTCTGGCCAATGGCGCGCCCCGACCTGTACGTCCTGAGATCAACGATCGGTGTTCGTGGCCATCTCCTTGACGGCCTCGTCGAAGGACTCGAGCGACGTGGCCCGTCACTGTTCCACCTGTATGTTGCCGAGCCGGCGGAGCATGGATTCGATCCTGCGCAATCGATGAACCGGATGCGCACGGCGGTCGAGAGCCGCACGTTTCCGCTCATGAAATACAACCCGGATGCCCCGGGCGAATGGGCTCACAGGTGGGATCTCACAGGCAATCCGGCTCCCGACCAGAATTGGATGCTCAGCAACGGAAAGGAGCGGTCAACGGCGCAGGCACCTCTAACGGTCGCAAACTGGGCGATAGGAGAAGGACGTTATCGCCCATACTTCCGACATGTTGCGAAGAATGTCTGGAACGAGAAAATGGTATCGCTCGCCGAATTCCTGGAAATGCCGTTCGCTGAACGTGCCGAAGCCGAGCCCTATATCGAGGTCACGATTTCGCCGGAACGAACCGCGCGCGTACTGGTCATGCCGGAAATCGCAAGGCTGACGGAAAAGCGCCTCGCTGAATGGCAACTTCTCCAGGAGCTGGCGGGAGTCCGCTCCAGTGTCGTCACCAAAATATCTGAAGAAGCGGAAGCGCGTTTTCAGGAAGAGCTGACTCGCGTGCGAGAGGAGCTGCAAAACAAGTTCGCGTCCGAGGCCGAGACAAGTCGTGCGGAGTTTGGTGCCGACTTTCATTCGCGACTTACCGACGAGCTTATGACCCTCAGCGGGTTTGGATCGGACACGGCCGCGGCCGCGCAGCGTCTGTCTGACTATCTCTCGTCACTGTCCAAGGGCGGATCTGCAGACGACGAAAGCGACAGCGCCGCCACACAGTCAAACGGAGCGAAGTGACGCCATTGGCCACCTCTCTTGCACGGCATATTGAGACATTCCGCCATGGCGTCCATCCGGCCGACTACAAAGAGCTGACGCACGACCGGCAGATCGAGCGGATCCCGTTCATGGACGAACTCGTCCTGCCGCTGACTCAGCACCTTGGATCCCCTTCCAGACCCGTCGTAAAGGTGGGCGACTACGTCCACCGCGGTCAGGTGATCGGTGAGGCGACAGGTTTCGTGTCGTCATACCTCCACGCCTCCGCAACCGGCACGATCACGGCCATCGACCTCAGGAATCACCCTTCGGGAAAGGTGGTCGATTCCATCGTACTGAAACCCGATCCGGTCTCGCCTCAGATCCTGCACGATGAGCGCACTATTGACTGGAAGACAATGTCTCCCAAAGAGATTATTGATCAGGTCTCCTGGGGCGGCTTTGTCGGTCTGGGCGGCGCCGCATTTCCGACGCACGTCAAACTGACCGTACCGGAGGGCAAGAAGGTTCGCTTCTTCCTGGTGAATGCCGTCGAATGCGAACCGTATCTCAACAGCGACTATCGAGCTCTGCTTGAGCGCAGCGACTCCATATTTCTTGGCGTTGAGATCCTTCTCAAAGCCCTGGGCGCGGAGATTGCCTACATCGGCGTCGAGATGAACAAGGTGGACGCCATCGAGCAGCTGCGCGCGGCGATGCCGGAGCACCTTCCGTGCGAAATCGTGCCCCTCGAAACGAAGTATCCGCAGGGCGCCGAGAAAATGCTGACTGAGGCCGTCCTCGACATCGAGATACCAAGCGGCAGACTACCGATCGACGTCCAGGTGATCGTCAACAACGTCGGAACCGTGTCAGGCATCGGAGATCTGTTCCGCTACGGACAGCCGCTCATCGAACGAATTGTCACAGTGACGGGCCCCGGCATCAGGAAGCCGTCCAACCTGCTGATCCCGATTGGCACCAGGTTGACCGACGTGATCGCGTACTGCGGTGGAATGACCGACAACGTCAAGCAGGTGTTGTTCGGCGGACCCATGATGGGATCGGCGCAACGAATGCTCGACGTACCCATCATGAAGGGTACGTCCGGCATCCTGTTCCTGACGGACTATGAGGTGTTTCCGCGAGAGGAGTACCCGTGCATCAAGTGCCAGAGATGCGTCGACGCCTGTCCGGTGTTTCTCAATCCGAGCCGACTCGGTTCGCTGGCGAAGGCCCGCCTCTACGACGACATGCATGAATGGCACATCATGGACTGCATGGAGTGCGGGTCTTGTTCGTATGTGTGTCCCAGCAATATTCCTCTGGTGCAACGATTTCGCGTAGCCAAGGTGCTACTTCGTGAACAAAAAGCGAGAGAGACCGCGGGTGGAGAATGACGCGTGACGAGCCCAGGCTGCTGCTGACGACGTCGCCTTTCCTCAAACATCGGGAGGACACGGCGTATTTGATGTGGCAGGTCAACTACGCCCTGGTCCCGGTCCTGCTCGCAGCAATCTGGTTCTTCGGCATCAATGCCCTGCTGATTGCCGTCGCCTGCATCGCCGGCGCGTTGCTTCCCGAATGGCTCCACAATCGTTCGCGCTCCGGCAGAAGCACGCTGCGGGATGGCTCCGGTGTGATCACCGGCGCGCTGCTGGCTCTTACCCTGCCACCGACCACGCCTCTGTGGATGGCCTTCACCGGCGGGTTCGTGGCGATCGCACTCGGCAAGCTCATCTTTGGCGGAATCGGGTCGAATGTCTTCAACCCCGCGCTCGTTGGCCGGGCGTTTCTGCAGGCCGCATTTCCGTCCATGTTGACGACATGGGCTCAGCCGGTGCCAGGCTCCGAACTACTCACTGTCCGTGGCGACCTGTTCGCGTTTCCTTTCCTGAAACCCGGCATCGATGCGATAACGCAGGCCACTCCGCTATCCCAGATGAAGTTCGACGGCGTGGTCACCAACGCAACCGACCTGCTCTTCGGCACCACGGCAGGATCACTCGGCGAGACCGGATCTCTCATCATCCTGATATGCGGTCTCTACCTGGGGCTTCGTCGCGTTCTGAACTGGCGTATTCCGATCAGTATTCTGGCTACGGTCGGGCTGATCGCCGCGGCAACACATCTCATCGATCCGGCCCGCTTCGCGCCCCCGATGTTTCACCTCTTTTCGGGAGGACTGATGCTCGGGGCGATATTCATGGCTACTGATCCCGTTTCGTCTCCAATCACGCAGCGAGGATGCTGGATCTTCGGAGTCGGTATCGGAGCACTGGTGATGATCATCCGTCTATTTGGCGGATTGCCCGAGGGCGTGATGTATGCAATCCTCCTGATGAACGCGACCACGCCATTGATCAACAGAACCACGCAGGGCCGCGTGTACGGAACGTCCTGGCGCGCAAAGCGACACTAGCAGCGAATGCCCGAGCCTGATCAACATATCGACGTCGGCGCCCCGCAAGGTGGCAGCCTCCGGATGGTGGCCGTGATGGGCAGCGTCGGCTTGATCGCGAGCACGATACTGGTCGCCACGTTCCAGATCACAACGCCGTTTATCGAGGCTAACCGTCGTGCGTATCTGGAAAACGCCATCCTCGACGTGATCCCCGGCGCAACCACATTCGCATTCTTCGATATCCGGGATGACACCGTCGTGCGCGCGGATGAACCGCACGGGCTCTACGCGGGGTTCGACAGCTCGGGCGCGCTTGCAGGCCTCGCCATCGAGTCGCGAGGACAGGGCTATCAGGATGTCATTCGACTGCTGTACGGCTACTCGCCCGATTGCGAGTGTGTCGTCGGTATGAAAGTCCTCGAGAGCAAAGAGACACCCGGACTCGGCGACAAGATCGAGAAGGATGACACGTTTCGGGCCAACTTCGACGCGCTGGCGGTCGAAACAGACGAGGCCAACCAGTCGCTGCTTCGCACCATCGAGATGGTAAAGAGCGGCGAGAAGAACAATCCCTGGGAGATCGAGGCCATCACTGGTGCGACAGTGTCATCCAGGGCGATCACGCGTATTGTCGGGGAGAGTGCCGCCGGAATGATACCGTTGCTCCGGCGTAACCTCGATCAATTGACGGAGGCAGGCTAGTGGCGACACCAGGAATTACAAGTCCGGAGATAACCAGCTTCGATACTCTGCTGAAGGGTCTCTGGAAGGAAAATCCGGTCTTTGTTCAGGTGCTGGGCATGTGCCCGGTGCTGGCGGTCACGAACACGGTCGTCAACTCGCTCGTGATGGGCCTCGCGACGATGTTCGTTCTGGTATCGTCGAGCATCCTGGTTTCCGCATTTCGCAATGTCATTCCAAAACAGGTTCGGATCGCCACCTACATACTGATTATCGCCACGTTCGTGACCGTGGCCGAGTACGTGATTCCGGCGATCAGCCTCGAGGTGCACCGCAGCCTGGGTGCATTCGTCGCACTCATCGTTGTGAACTGCGTCATCCTCGGACGCGCAGAGGCGTTCTCGTCAAAGAACAGCATCGGACGATCGGTACTCGACGCTCTCGGCATGGGTGCGGGCTTCACCGTCGCCTTGCTATGCCTCGGCATTGTCAGAGAGGTGCTGGGCAACGGCACGTTCATGGACATCCC
>JABDKH010000263.1 GCA_013002345.1 Rhodothermales bacterium | reverse complement strand
TTCAGGTCGTCCGCGGTGGGCGCGTCCTGGGCACGGTAGATATCTACAACTACCTGCTCAAGGGGTACGACAAGAATCCCATCAGACTTCAGAGCAACGACTTCATTTTCATCCCGCCGCGTGAGGTTACCGTCTCAATAGAGGGCGACGTGTACCGGCCGGCCATTTACGAGCTGCGTGAGGGCGAGGGGATGGCGGAGTTGCTTGCGTACGCCGGCGGCCTGCTGCCCGATGCCTACACGAAGCGATTCCAGGTCGATCGTATCATCCCGTTCGATCGACGCCGTGATCCTTCCATCGCTCGAGAGTTGCTCGATTTCAGTCTGGAGCGGGTAATCCGCGGCGAGGAGACGGTCACGCTACAGGACGGCGATCGCGTCAATCTCTTTTCGATCGTGGATCTTGTGGAAAATGCTGTGTCGGTTGCCGGTGACGTGTATCAACCGGGGCGTTATGAGATTGGCGCCGCCGTTCGAACTGTCCGTGATCTCATTCGAGAGGCCGACGGAGTCACGGGAACCGCGTACCTCGGCAAGGCAGACCTGGTCCGCATGCGTGATGACTCGACGGAGGTTCTGATTTCGCTGGATCTTTCGCGCGCGCTGCAGGGTGATCCAACACAGGATATCCCGTTAATGGGTCGTGATAGTGTGTTTGTCTATTCGGCAAAGGCGTTTGAGGCGACGCGTTTCGTAAGCGTCGGCGGTCAGGTCTTGTATCCGGGGAAATATGTTCTCCGCGACAGCATGTCGGTCTACGATCTGATATTCATCGGTGGGGGACTCCTGGACCCTGAGTTCTTGAAGGACGTCTATCTGGAGCGGGCGGATGTTTTTCGCAAGCTCCCGGATGGCAAGACGGAGCAAATCATCCCGTTCAGTCTGCGTGAGGTGCTGGCCGGCACCGGATCAGCAGGCATGATTCTCCAGCCCCAGGACAGTCTGCATGTGTACCCACTTACGGTCGAGACGCTGGAGGATCGATTTGTGTCGATCAGTGGTGCGGTAGCATCGCCAGGCCAGTATCGCTACAACGACAACATGACGGTTGAAGACCTGGTGATCCAGGCCGGAGGCCTGACGGAAGGCGCGTATCAGGATTTTGTCGAGGTGGCCCGTGCGCGGCGCGAGACCGCCAGCGGGAACCGGGAAGTCGTGATGAGCAAGGTCCGGTTGACGCTCGACGGTGCACCTGCGGGCGTCAACTACAAACTCGGGACGAACGGCGATCCGATATCCGAGGCACGGGCGTACCGACTCGATCATCGCGACCACATTTTTGTTCGAGTTGACCCCAACTTTAAGGCACTCGAGACGGTCAACATAATCGGCGAAGTAAGATTCCCCGGACCCTACGCGCTTGTTGACGAGAACGAAAGCCTGTCGACGCTGATTCAACGGGCAGGCGGAGTACTTCCCACCGGTTACGCAAAGGGGGGACGTGTCACACGGAACGGCCAGCAGTTGATCACGGAGGTAGACAGAGTCGTTCGCGGAAACCGCAAAGCCGATGTCATTCTACAGCCGGGCGATCAGATCGTGATTCCAAAGGTCCCGAATGCGGTGTCCGTTCTGGGTAATGTCGTCACGCCGGGACTGATCAAGTACGAGTCGGGCCGCCGCCTGTCGTACTATCTGGATCGAGCGGGCGGTTTGCAGGAGGAGTCACAGGATATTGTTCTTACGCAGGCTTCCGGTGCCACGTTCAAGGTGCGTCGCGGGCTCATTCCCGGAAATCCGACCGTGGACGATGGCGCTATCATCAGAGTCACGAGAAAGCCGCCAAGGGTGGAAGGCGATCGCGTTGACGTCGGCAGAGTCGTCACTGAATCGCTGGCGATCGTTTCAAGCGCTCTTACCGTAATCGTCCTCGCGATCAAGGGCTTGAACTGACCCTCCAGAGGCTATCATGCAAGACGATACGAGCCGCAAACCGATTGGACAGGTCGGCACAAACGGGGCCGACGAGCGGCATGAGGAAGACGAAGTTTCGCTCATCGACCTGTTGCTTGTCGTCGCGCGATACAAGCGGCTCATCGGTGGTACCGTGCTGGCGTTTTTTGTTGTGGGATTCCTCGTTGCTGTCTTGTCGCC
>JABDKH010000262.1 GCA_013002345.1 Rhodothermales bacterium | reverse complement strand
GCCATGTTCCTCCGTACCCATCTGGCGGCGACCGGCAGATTCATTTTCGAAAGCCGAAGGCGCCGTCGCAGGGTCGGTAGCGGCCAAACTGCCGTCCAAATCCAGGTAGATATTCGGCGCCTCAGCGGTCTTCGACAGTGCGTGTCCTCCACGCCATGAACCGGACCTTGGAATGCATATTGATCTGAACGGCAAGAGTGCCCTGGTCACAGGCGCATCGAGAGGCATTGGGGCGGCAATCGCGCTTCGACTGGGCGAGGCCGGTGCACGCGTCGGGCTGCACTATCGATCGGGCGAGACGGAAGTCAAGGATCTTGCGCAACGAGTGCCAGGATCTCAGATCTTTCGAGCCGATCTGGAGGATATGCAAGAGGTTCGCAACCTGTTCGACGATGCTGTCGCTGCTTTCGGCGGACTGGATATTGTCGTGAACAATGCCGGTGTGGCCGTTCGCGTTGACGAGACAGAAACAGGTCGTGCGTGGGAGGAAGCGTGGGACACGACGCTGAATGTCAACCTGAAGTCTGTCACGCTGCTCTGCCGACTTGCGGTTCAACATTTCACTACGCGGGGTGGCGGACGCATCATCAACATATCGTCCCGAGCGGCTTTTCGTGGTGACACGAAGGAGTACATGGATTATGCTGCGTCGAAGGGCGGCGTAGTTGCGCTCACGCGCTCCATCGCCCGGGCGTTCGGCCGGCAGGGTGTCCTCGCCTTCAACGTGGCACCGGGCTGGACCCGGACCGCCATGGCCCAGGACGTCATAGATGAGCATGGTGAACAGTACGTCGTCGACGACCTTGCACTGAATACACTTACAGAGCCCGACGATGTCGCGACTATTGTGACCTTCCTTGCCAGCGGTCTCGCGGATCACGCAACGGGCAGTACGATCGACGTCAACGCGGGAAGCTATGTTCACTGAGCGGCTGCGCCACGTCTACCCGACGCGCGCAAGCTTCATTCCCCGCCGGGCGTAGAACTGCTCGAAGTAGTCACGCACGTCGCGATGCTGCTGCTGACTCAGAAATGCGTCCTGTCTCAGCAGCTTCGTGGCTGCTTCGCGGGCCTCCTCGAGAATGTCGAGGTCTGCGACGAGGTCGGCGATTCGAAGATCTGGAAGTCCGCTCTGCCGCGTCCCGAAGAAGTCGCCGGCACCGCGAACTCTCAGGTCCACTTCGCTGATTCTGAATCCATCCGTCGTGTCGACCATGGCCTGGAGTCGTTCGCGCGATTCTGCCGAACGCTTGTAGTCGGCCATGAGCACGCAGTAGCTCTTGCTTGATCCGCGGCCCACACGGCCTCGGAGCTGATGCAACTGACTCAGGCCGAAACGCTCCGCATGCTCGATTACCATCACGGTAGCGTTCGGCACGTCGACGCCTACTTCGATCACGGTCGTCGCGACAAGGATGTCGGTCTTGCCCGCCTTGAAACGCTGCATGGCGGCGTCCTTCTCCTCGCCCTTCATGCGACCATGAATGAGATCAACGCGACTGTCGGGGAAGAGCGCCTGCAGTTTTTCGTGGCCTGTCTGAGCGTCCTTGAGATCCAGCTTCTCGCTTTCCTCAACGAGCGGATACACGACATAAGCCTGCCTACCCGCCTCGATCTGCGATCGCAGAAACAGATAGACATCGTCTCTCCGATTGTCAAAATAGAGCTGCGTGTCGACGGGACTTCGCCCGGGTGGAAGATCGCGGATTACCGACACTTCAAGATCGCCGTAAAGTGTCATCGCGAGTGACCGCGGAATGGGCGTGGCGGTCATTAGAAGGACGTGGGGACTGTCGCCTTTTGCGAGCATCTTCGCACGCTGCATTACACCGAATCGGTGTTGCTCGTCTACGACCGCCAGACCAAGCGACCGAAAGTCCACCGTATCCTGGATAAGTGCGTGTGTACCGACGAGAACATTGGACTGGCCCGTTTTGGCTCGCGCCAGAATCGCCTCCTTTTCTTTCTTTGTGTGTCGCCCCAGAAGCAGATCCGTTCGAATGCCGAGCGGATGCAGGTACCGCACGAGATTGCCGTAGTGTTGCTCGGCAAGGATTTCGGTAGGAGCCATGAACGCGGCCTGAAATCCGCTGTCGACCGCAAGCAGCATCGCCGCAACTGCGACAACTGTCTTGCCACACCCGACGTCGCCCTGGATCAGCCGGTTCATCTGATGTCCGGATGTCGTATCTGCCGTGATATCTTCCAGGGCAGCTCGCTGGCCTGCCGTGAGCGAGAACGGCAGGATGTCCTCCACGAAGCGTCTGGCAAGAGTCCCACCGGCATCCAGGCGCGGACCCGGTATCTCCTTTCGTGAGCGCCGGGAAAGTCCAAGCATCAACTGGATGAAGAACAGCTCTTCAAACTTGAGCCGTCGTATTCCCGATTCGAGCTCGGCATGTGATTTCGGAAAATGGGCCGCCCGGAGTGCCACCCGTCCCTCAATGAGTCTGTAATCGGATCGGATCCAACGGGGGAGGATTTCCGGGATTTTCTCTCCGTGATCGCGAAAGAGTCCATAAATGGATCTACGCATCGCCCGACTCGTCAGCCCCACCTTCTGCAATGCCGCACTGCCGGGGTATAGAGAGATAATGCGCCCCGTGTCCAGGGCGGGTCCTTCCTCATCAAGTTTGTCGAAATCAGGATGCGAGAACGACAGAAATCGTCCGTACTTCTGCGGCTTTCCGTGGAAGGCGACGCGATCGCCGACGCTGAACACGCGGCTGACCCACGCGACTTGTTGGAACCAGACGCACTTCGCCCGGGCGCCGTCCTCATCTTCGAACGTGACTTCGAAGCGTCGACCGCGCCGCCCCGGGATCGCACCGGCCGCCAGCACGGTTCCCACGACCGTCACCGCATCATCGCCCTCTGACAGGTTTCGAATGGGTACGATGGAAGATCGGTCGAGGTAGCGCCGCGGAAAATTCTGCAGCAGGTCCCTCATGGTCCGGATTCCGGCACGAGACAACACGTCGTACCTGGTGGGCCCAATACCCTTCAGGTACTGGATGCTCTCGGACAGAAAGGTGACCGCCATGGCTCAGGGGATTGCGCTGTGGCTGGCTGCGCTGCACACAATAGTGCACGAAATATAACCAACCACCGCGCAAGGTCCGGGCCGAAGCTCCTGCTACCTCGACGAGTGGAGCCTAGGCAATCTTGAGATCACCGGCACGACGGTACATCGCCATCACGAAACCGAGCGAGAGAATGATAATTCCGATCCAGACGAGATTGATCAACGGCTTTTCGTATGCCTGCACGACGAGCCAGTTCTCCGGAGCTGACGCGACGCCGTCAACTTCCAACTGGACTGCCCCGGTGTCGACATTCATGCCGATGAATGTGAAGCCTACGTTCCAGTCTTCTATTCTGGCCGGCTCAAAGCGGACACTTCTGTCGGGGTCGACGATGTAGAGCGGCTTGATGGAACGGACTTCCTTCGTCGCCAGGTTGGTGATCTGGAGTGTCGCGCCCACGACGATCTCCTGTGTTTCGGAATGCTGATCGTCGGAGGCAAGGTCGAATCCCGAGAAGTACACCATGTAGTCTCCAACGACTGTCGAATCATTCTTGCCCAACTGAACCTGATTGGCTCCGTCGCCTTCGTCGAACATGGCAGCAGGCGAAACCGCTACGAACAGATCTTGCTTGACGCCGAGCCGCAGGTCGGGGTGCTGGATCCACTGCTCACTGTTACTCTGGTAAACGACAGGCTTCAGTCTGAAGCTGTCACCTGACGGGTCCTTCACATCGAGGAGGTAGACCGGCCGTCCTTCATCGTTAGTCTCCGTGCCGACGTAGGTCATTTCATATCCCGCCACGCGAGCTGTCTGTCCCAGATTGACAACGAAGTTGTCGCGGCCTGTTCCAGACGCTGGGTCGGCCGAAATCGACCGGCTGAACCCACTGGACGCCACGATACCCAGCACGAGTATGGCGAAGCCGACGTGTGCGACCGCACCACCTGCAAGCCGGGGGTTACCACGGCCGATTCGCCACATGACCATCCCGTTCCCGTACAACGCGAAGAAGGCGACGAAGACGAGCATCAGCATCAACAGCCCGAATCCGTACGTCTGCCAGAAGCTTCCGAGCCCGTCAAGCAATCCGGCCTGCACCATGCTTAGCGCCGGACTCTGTGCGACGACCTGCGCACTGCGCTCCACAAACGGCGTCAGAATCAGGACCAGCACGGTGCTCACAACCGCCAGCACCACAGGCTTGACGAGCACCTTGTTGGCGCTTTCGACGGACATCTTGTTCCACCAGAAGAGCTGGCCGAGCCCGGCGAGAAAGACGAAGCCGATTGAAAGCGGGAGAGACCACTTGTTGTAGAACGAGATCGGTACGGTAGACGGGTTATCGCGAAAGACATTTCCGAGTATGGGTGCGCTCGTGCCCAGAATGACTACTGCGGCAATGGCGCACAGAAGCATCGCACCGATAAAAATCATGGACTCGCGAGACAACAAGCTTGGCTCTTGTCTCGGTGTCGGCAACTCCTTCCAGCGATAGGCAAAGAGGCCGAAGCCTATGACTCCCATCGTCAAAATCCACAATAGCAATTGGTTGTAGAGTCCGAGATCGACGAAGGAGTGAACCGACACGTCGCCCAGGATTCCGCTCCGCGTCAGAAATGTTGAATAGACGACGAACATGTAGGCGAGAATGCTCAGGAAGATCGCGGCCTTCTGGCTGGTTCCACTCCGCTTCTGGATAATCATCGTGTGGACCGCGGCGATACCGATTATCCATGGAACGAGCGAGGAGTTCTCGACCGGATCCCATGCCCAGTATCCTCCGAAGGACAGCGTGACGTACGCCCAGTACCCGCCCATGGTGATTCCAATTCCGAGGATCACGACGGCACCCAGCGCCCACGGGAGAGCGGGCTTTACCCAATCGGTGTAGCGCTTTTTCCACATCGCGGAGACGGCGAAGGCGAAGGGCACAATCATCGCCGCAAAGCCGGCGAACAGGGTGGGTGGATGAATTACCATCCAGTAGTTCTGGAGCAGGTCGTTGAGGCCGCTGCCGTCCGCGGGCACGAGTCCCGCCTTGAGCATCGGCGCGTCAGGAAACTTGTCGGCAAGAAGGGTAAACGGAGAGGCACCGATCGGCACGGCACCGATCTTGAGACCGACGATCATCGAGATCAAAAAGAGCTGACACACGGCTACAACGGTCATGGTCGTGGCTTCGTAATCCTTCGCCCAGCGTATCAGTGCGAGTCCGACGAAACTGTTCATTATGATCCACAGCAGGAAGGATCCTTCCTGGCCGGCCCACGTCGACGATATGAGATACTGAACGGGCAGAGCTCTCGACGAATGCTCGTAGACATATCCGTACTGAAACTGGTGTGTCACGACCAGGTAGCCGAGGATCGCGAACGCGATAATTGAACCGACGGTCATAGCGACCCAGGCCGCTCGCGCGGTTCGTCGCCAGTGCGTGGATAACTGGTCCTTCGTGGACCGGTAATAGGCCACGCCGGCAAGGCCGCACGCCACAAAAGCCGTCAAGACAAGGAGATGACCAATTACGCCTGCCATGTGTACCGACCGAATAAAGTGAGTTCTTGTCCGAATAGAGCGCTAGAGCCTAGAAACGTGTCCGGA
>JABDKH010000261.1 GCA_013002345.1 Rhodothermales bacterium | reverse complement strand
GCTTGACATTTCATCCGAAAGACTCGGGCAAGGTCATATGGTACAATAGTGTGCTAAGATCACTCATCACAAGACGCCCGTTGGGCTCATTTGTCGTAATCAACTACCTGATCTCCTGGACATTCCTGTATCCGTGTTATCAGGCGATCTTGAATGCCGAGGAAGGTACGTTCCCGCCCCTGGCACTCATTGGATTAATAGGAGCATTTGGGCCGACACTTGCCGCCATTATCGTTGAAGGGGTTCTGAAGGGAAAGCAAGGTATTCGGGCCCTGCTGAGAAAGGCTGGAATCTGGCGCGTAGGTTGGTACTGGTATGCCTTTGTCCTTGCTGCTCCTTTCGCCCTGTATGGAGTTGCTGTCTGGTCGTCAGTATTGTTCGGTTTCCAGCTTGGTCCTTCAAATCTGCGCGACGGGTTTGGCTCGGTAGTTCCTTTCTTCCTACTTGCGTTGCCGTTCGGACCCATGGGAGAGGAACTGGGTTGGCGCGGGTTTATGCTGCCCAGGCTGCTGCAGAAATATGATATGTGGAGAAGCAGCCTCCTGTTGGGAGTGGTCTGGACCTTCTGGCATATCGCCTCATAACGCCCTTGGGTTTGGGACCTACCTGGAGACACTACCCCGGGAGAAGGTACTTTTTGGATTCCCGGGGGCAGGTGGCGGTCTGCGGGAGGGCGTTGTGCACTATGCCGATCGCGAGAAACCAGGAGGAAAACGCAGAGCCATCACGATCGGGGAGCCCGACGGAAATACCAGGGAAAGGACGGAGGCCATCAAGGGGCTGTTTGAATCAGGTGGAATCCCGGTAGACATCACGGACGATATTGATGGATGGTTGAAGTACCATGTTGCACTGATCAGTCCGCTGGTCAATGGCCTATACAAACATGACTGTAGCAGCTATGCTCTCGCCAAAGACGACGCAACACTTCGCGTCATGGTTCGAGCTGCCAGGGAAGGTGGGGTTGTCCTGAAAGCCCTTGGAAATACGAAGCGCCATCCTTTCCAGTTCAACCTGTTCTACTGGTTACCCGAAATCCTGAATGTGAAGGCGCTGCAAGCCCTGCTTGAAAGCAAGTTTGCAGAAATCGCCTTTTCAATGCACGCCGCGTCAGCACGCGACGAAATGCGGAAGCTGGCCAGCGAGTTTCAGATCCTCATCGAGCGGACGTCGATAGCGACACCGAACATAGATCTGTTGAGAGGCTACGGCGAAATGAGTTCATGAGGGTCTCCGGATCACCGCCCGAGCCGCGCGGCGACGGGGAGAAAAGGGACCTGGTGCCGCCTGCAATTTGGGAGGGTACAAATAGGGTAGAAGATCGAGAAGGAGTGGACGAGAGCTCTTGACACTGCCCCAACGGCCGAACAACGAATGCCACCGGAACCGCGTGATTCGGTGTCTGATGATATTCTCAGTGGTCCAACCTCCGGTGGAGCCAACGGGGGTCGAACCCCTGACTTCTGCAATGCCATTGGGAAGGTTTGCAGCTCCATGCGGTTGCAAGACAATCTATTGTCGCGAGAGTCGATTCAGGGGGGTACACAGAGGGTACACGATGAAAGTCGCCTCTCCGAGCCTGCTATACCCCCTTCTTTGCCAGTACTCCACAAGCGCCTGAATAGGCGGGTCGTCGCAGAGGGGATCAAAGTTCCTGCGTTCGAGGCCTGCAGGGTCCCGATGATTGTTTCGATACTCCTAACGTGGGCGGGGATATCCACTCCATACAATTCAGGACGATCCTCTCAACTCCTCGATACGCTCTTCAGTACCTGAGCTTTTAGCTAACGGACTTGGCTTCACAGGCGTCGGCATTATATCCGGGGTATGTGGTTGTTGAGAGGACGGGGGAGGCCGGCCGGCAGGGTATGGTCTGGCGATGACCATGACCGTTGGCAGATCTCTGCATCGTGCCCGAGGATAGTACCATGTTGCACCGCGTTGCCTTCATACTCTTCTTTCTTTCTCTTCCATGCTTCACTTTCGGCGAGTCGTTTGCTCAGATCGCCTGGGAGCGAGCGCTTGGGCCGCTGGGAGGAGTTCCACAAGTACTGCTCGAACTTGCAGACCAGTCAGCTCTGCTGGTTGGTACACAGGGAGGCCTGTTTAAATCGACCGATGAAGGTCAAACGTGGTCGGCATCAAACGGTACGAGCCCAATTGAACAGGTGCTCGATCTCGACGAGTTCAACGGCGTGCTCTTCATGACGGGTGTCGACCGCAAAGCCGGTCAGATTCGGATCCTTCGATCCAGTGATGCCGGCAACACGTGGGACGAGGTGCCCGGGGTCAGCGGACTCATTTCCCCATCCGAAGATCCGGCAGCCAGACTCGCGGTCGGTCCTGCCGGGATGTTCATCATTGGCATAACTCCGAATGATACCTGGGTTTCGTACCGATCCACAGACAACGGCCAGTCGTGGGATGGTCCCCTGTTGTCACTGGGCAGCCTCGAATTCGAAGACCTGTATGACATCACTTTGACGTCCGCAGGAACAGTTGTCGTAGGCTCAAGTCGGCAAATACGCCGATCGACAGACACCGGCGATACGTGGGATCAGGTCCACGGCGAGGCCTCCTCGTTTTTTGCAGTGGATGCCGGGGGAACACTGTACGCTGCGAGACCTGGCCACGCAGCGATCTACAGCTCTTCGAACGATGGTTTGACGTGGACACAGATTTACAGTGGGGTTTCTCTGTTGAACGTAACCGGCTGGGTCCGATCCTTGGCCGCGGGAGATGCCGGTGAGGTTTACGCGGGCCTGGACGGCGACGGCGTCGCGGGGACGGATGACGATGGTGCGTCCTGGGCTCTCTTTAACAATGGTTTCGCCCCCGGTGGATTCTTCGATTACGAAGCCACGACGGCGGTTCACAAGCTCGACTCCGGGACGCTGGTGGCCGGGTTTGAAGATGGCCTCAATGCAAACGGGTCGGTGGCTGGCGTCTATTACTCGTTCGATGGCGGAGCGAGCTGGGCCACCTCAAACGCCGGCCTGACGGCTGTGAACCTGCGCTCAGTTCTCCTGCATTCGACGGGAGACATCCTTTGTGTCGACGGGACCGGCGAACGGTTGCTGCGCTCACAGGACGGCGGACAAAACTGGAGTGAATTCAAATCGGACTTCTCTCTGAGAAAGACCCGGGAAGATGTTGCTACCGGTGATCTTTATCTCTTGGCGGATTTCGCTCTCTTCCGATCTACGGATCGTGGCGGTTCGTGGACGGAACTGAGCCGGGGCACGTTCAACCGGATAACAGACGTGGCGCTCACGTCCGCCGGGAGTATTATCGTGGGTGATCAGACGGGCATACTCCGAAGCACGGACGGTGGCCAGTCGTGGGCAAGTGTAACCGAATGGCGAGGTGATGTACTTGAGATATCGTCTTCAGGCTCCATTATCGGTCTCGACAGTGGCGGTCCGGGCGTGATAAGGTCCGATGATGATGGTGTAACATGGACCGATTCCAACGATCCAGGACTTGTGGATCGACTTGGTGTCGCACCCAACGGTGACCTGTACATAAGTCGTCTCGGTCTTGGGCTGTACAAATCCACCGACAATGGAGACACCTGGAGCGACGCCACAGGAGACGTACCTCGTGGAGTTTCCGGAACAGCAGACGTCACCGTTCAATTAATCTCATTTGATGCGAACAGTATTCCCTATGTCGCAACGGGCTACCTAGATGAGAGCGATGTCGGTCGTCACTCGCTGTTCACCTCAGTCGACGGTGGCATTTCGTGGCAAATGCAGGATACCGGCTTCGAAGAGATCACGTGGGTGAATGACCTGGACTTTGATCCGAGCGGAGTCGCATACGCCGCAACATCGACAAGCATCTACACAAGTGGGTCTGCTGTAGCCAACGAAAGAGTGGCCGAAGTACCCGGTGGCTTCGTGCTCAGACAGAACTACCCCAATCCTTTCAACCCGTCGACCTCGATTACTTACGACCTCGCACAGCCCTCCGACGTGACTCTGAATGTCTACGACGTGTTGGGGCGAAAAATCACACAACTCGCGTCAGGAATAATGCCAGCGGGTACTCACGACGTGACTTTCGACGCCACTGGTCTCTCATCCGGCATCTACCTCTACGACCTCCAGGCCAGAAACTACTTCGACGCAAAGCGAATGGTGGTGGTTAGGTAGCAGGTCGGAGTTGTCTCTCGGGCATTCCAAAGGGCCGACTCGCCGAGGGTACCAATAGGGTACACGAATCGGACGGGTGTGGTCAGAGTGTGCGGCACTCGACAAGGAGCTCGAATTACCGACCCCATCAGAACTGCCTGATTTGGGCTTGTCCGATGGGATCCAACGTGGAGCCAAGGAGAGTCGAACTCCTGACCTCTGCAATGCCATTGGGAAGGACATAAGCTTTGAGACACTGCCGAGCAGTCTGTCATAGCGAGAGCGCGTTTTGGCGGGTACGCACGGGGTACACGGTTTTGACGATTATTGTGGCGGCCATCAAGAGCAAGCGCAATTCAGGTACTACAGTCCTGGCTCGTGTGGGGGAATCCCCCCTTGTGGGTGTGCACCCGGCGGACGATCATTTTTGCCACGCTCGATCACCAATCTGGAATGCACATGAACAAGACCGTTCGACTCACCATAGTCATGTCCGACCCCGGCCCGATTATAGGCTGCGCTATCCTACTACTACTTCTTGCTGGGACAGTGCCTGCGCTCGCCCAGATTCCCGATACGCTGTTTGCCAGCGACGGCGCCCACGCTGACCGCTTCGGCTATTCGGTAGATATCGACGGCGACGTGGCCGTCGTCGGTGCGTCCAACGTGAACGGCGGCATGGGTTCCGCCTACGTGTTCCGGTACGACGGGTCCCGCTGGAACGAAGAGGCTGTTCTCACCGCACCTGATGGTGCCGCCATGGATAACTTCGGATTTGCTGTGGCTGTCAGCGGCGACAACATCGTCGTTGGAGCGCCTATGAAGGACGACCGGGTGGGTGGCGCATACGCTTTCCGATATCTGGCCTCCGAATGGACGACGTACCAGGTTCTCGGACCGCCGGTGAACACGTGGCCCGCAACATTCGGATGGTCAATCGACGTTGATGGAGACCGCCTTGCCATAGGCGCGCCTGGAGACGGAGAGAACGGGGCTTCGTCGGGCGCTGCCTTCGTGTACACTTTCACCGGTCCGGCCTGGCTGCCCGACGCCAAGGTTACCGCGTCGGACGGAGACCTGAGTGATTTTCTCGGCACGTCGCTGGCTCTGGGGCCGGACCTTCTGGCGGTCGGCGCGTACGGAGACGACCAGAGGACCGGAGCCGTCTACGTGTACACTCCTGACGGGTCGGAATGGACCGAGAACGACAAGCTGGTGGCCTCCGATGGTTCGCTATTCGAAGACTTCGGGTTCGACGTGGACTTCAGCGAAGAAAGTAAACTGATCGTGGGTGCACGATATGCAACGGGGGCGGCGGACAAAAGCGGTGCGGCCTACCTGTTCGAATTCTCCGGGACGCAATGGTCGGAGACCGCCAAGTTAGAGGCATCCAATGGCAACACCAATCATACCTTCGGCACACAGGTTGCCATCAACGGCACCGTGGCCGCTGTTTCTGCTACGGCTGCACCGATACCGGGACCGGCCAATTCAGGTGTCGTCTATCTGTATCGCCTCGAGAATCAGATCTGGATAGAGAAGAACATTCTTCTGGCGCCTGATGAAACCAAGGTCCAGCAGTATGGCCTGTCTATCGCCGCACAGGAGGACGAAATTGTGGTCGGCGCAATGTCGGCCGAGAACTCGAAGGGCGTGGCATCTGGCGCCGCCTTCGTGTACGGGCTTGGGCTTCAGTCCGTGGGCGTTGATGATACTGAGGTGGTCTCAGAGTTCAGGCTGGACCAGAATTATCCCAACCCCTTCAATCCGACAACTACGATCGCGTATGCCTTGCCGCGACCCGCGGAGGTGACGCTCACTGTCTGCAACGTGCTGGGCCGGCAGGTCAGGATGCTAGCCTCGGGGGTGCAGCCAGCTGGCGCCTACGAAGTCACCTTTGACGCCGCCGGACTCCCGTCGGGCGTCTACTTCTACCGCCTCACCGCCGCGGAATACGGCGAGACGAAGCGGATGGTGGTGGTGAAATAATCCGAGGGTACAAATAGGGTGCACGAGCAGGCTGGACGCACTTGCGGGTGAGGTAGTCGGGGAGGGCTACTAACAGAAGAATCCACCGGCCTCGTCTCTTGCGGCCGATCCGGTGGGATTCAAGTGGAGCCAAGGGGAGTCGAACCCCTGACCTCTACAATGCCATTGGGGAGGCCAACGGCTAGAAGATGTTGTAGGAAAGTCGGTTAGGGGGGCGATCGATTTGGGCGAGTACACAGAGGGTACACAGATGTCCGAGGTGTCGCTACCGCCTGGTCCGTTCTCACTCACCCTCGCGCAATTCCTCAAGATCGGCCTCCGTTGGTTCCATCGCCTTCCGACGGTCACTTGACCTACTCTCCTCGACCGCCCTGCATTCTTCCCGGCTCTCCGAGTCTTTGTGCGTAAAAGCTGTGCATTCCCCCACAGAAGCTTAAGGGAGCCTCATGTATGGGGCGGATGTCCTGCGACCGATAGAATTCGCGCTTTATGAGGTAGAGGATCAGAATCTCGTCACATAGGCAAGAAGGCGACCCGCAGAACGCTGCACTACAGGATTCCTCATCCCTCTCTCTATCCTTATACCAGGTTGGAGGCCTACGGCAGGATGCCTGGATCGGCATGGCGTCCCTTTTCATCGCCTCCGGAAGAATCAGTCTTTGTTTCTAGAACACACCGGCGAAGGATCTACACATGCGCTTGTCCTCATTCTTTCTTTCTGTCTCAGTTCTGTGCCAGCTTGGGTTCACTCGGTCAGCAGAAGGCCAGAACATACCACGAATGAATTTCCTTGCAGCCGAGCGAGGAATCCTCACCAATGCCTTCATTGGCGAACGTGATGAAGAAAGGTGGTTTAATCAACTGGGGTCGATTGGAAGAACAGCTACTACGACCTTCAATACAACTGTTGGAAGTGGGACAGTTCGGGCTTCCCATGAATCCAACGTGTCCGATCTGAATATTTCGGCTAGTTTTGAAGTCGGATTTCGTGGCAGCGCTGGGTTTCAAGCCCTACCCTTTGAAGCCGAAAGTATGATGAGCACTGCCTTATCAGTCACTGACGCGGTGGTCGGGTCGGTCACTGGTACCGTCGAGCTAGAAGGCGGAAGGGGTGAGGGTGTCGGCGTGGGTGTGTCTGTCTCCGTCCAAATCGGATTCGACCTCTATGAGTTCGACGAAGATGATCTCAACGCAGGTCCTATCCCATTCAGCCAGGCCGTCACGTACGAAACAGGTTCGATATACGGGTTCGGAGTTCGAGCGGCGTTGACCGACGCGCTATTCGATGAGAGTCTGGAAGTCTCAGCGAAGGTGGATCTCGCTCTCAACTTCGGCGGAGGCGGCTCCGGGGGCGGAGGCGGGGGCGGCTCCGGGACCGGGACCGGTGACACGGATCTGGACGGGTTGCCTGATATATGGGAGACCGCCGGAATCAACGTAGACGGCGACGACGACATTGAGATTGACCTTCCGGCGCTTGGAGTACTACCGAATCGAAAAGACCTCATCGTCGAGGTTGACGTTCAGAGAGGGTCAAATTTCCCGCTGGACGTTCTGTCCGACGTCGTCGATGCCTTCAGCACCGCC
>JABDKH010000260.1 GCA_013002345.1 Rhodothermales bacterium | reverse complement strand
CACTAGAGGGCGCGCGCGCGACGCTTCGTGTCACTTCCTGTCATTCTTGCCAGGAAGTGTCGCGGTTGTGACCGAAAGCGCCAGGGAGTGACTCCCGGTGACAACCAGCGTCAGTTTGTGACTCGCTACCGGAGGGCAAGGTGGAGTTTTGTCTGCCAACAAAACTGCAAGTCGCGCTCGGCGCTCAATGAACGCGCTCAACGCCTTCGGCTTATTCGCGCGCGTGCAGCAACGACTGTCCCTCAACACAGCGCTCGCTATGCATATTCTCCGAAGGTGCGGTAGCTCGATCATCGAATCGCGGTGCGGCTCAGCGATGCGTACCTCGAACAGCTCGACCGCCTCGCAGGCGCAAGCGGCTTCACGCACAAGAAGTGGTCTGTCCTTACTTCTCCGGAGAGGGATAACTGGGGTTCTGAGGAGCCGCAGCGCCGCATGCTGGTCACAATCTGGAAGACGTTCAAGATACGGCAGACACTCACCGACTCAAGCCCGGATCGCCCTTTTGGTCCACTCATTGGGCTCTGAATTAGCGGCCTTGGGCAGGTCGTTCGTGTCGAGACGAGACATGGCCAAAGGATTGTCGTTGGCCAAGTCGACCATGCCTTGCTCCGTGGTCAGGCCCACTGTGCAGTTCCTCGCTTCCAGCACGGACAAGAGGGACTCATTGTACCCACCATACGGGAAGCACATGATCCATCGTTCCGACGAGCTCCCCACCCGCTCCAAGAATTTCAGAGACTGATCGATTTCGACCTCTTGTTCTTGTTGCGGGATCGCGTCGAGCCAGTAGTGATTGAACCCGTGACTCCCGACGTACATTCCGCTGCTCTGGAGGCACGATAGTTGGTCAAGACTCATGTAGAGTTCCTTCGAAAAGGAAGCCTCGTCACTCGACACGAAGCGAGTGAAGAGCCGATTCGTGATGTCTCTTCGTAGCTGGAGGGGAAGATCGCGTTGCAGGGTACGCTTCACGAACATGACTGCGGGCGGGTCGTACCTGCCCTCGACGCCGCACTTGTTCCAATAGAACTCGTTGGGTTGTAGCTGGTACTCGGTGCGGGCCTCATCCAAGGCCCGATAGATGTAGTCGACCAGGACATCTTTGTCTTCGACGCTGGCAAGTACGAAATGAATCTTGTTCACGTCCAGTACGAGGTTCTCTTCGACCGCCCTTGCTGGTGGAAAAAAGCAACCGGGAAGCTTCTCCCTATGCAGAAGCGGAAACACCTCCGCGAAATGATCCACATAGCCATCGTCGAACGTCAACATCAAGGCTCGCGGTGGAAGTGGTGATTCGTCTTCGACGGCGTCCATCAGGTCATAGGCGCTGATCACACGATAGTGCTTCTTGAAATACGCAAGTTGCTCCCTGAAGAGCGCGACATCGAGCCCCTTGATCTCGGGATACCGAGATCGCCTCAAGTCGCGCACATAGTGATACATGACGATGCTCAGTTCGCTCACGCCCGGACTCCTTCGAGCATGTTTGGGCGATCCTGATCGCTATCTCCCTTGACGATTCGAAACGGCGTCCCAATCGGGACGCTGATCATGAAATCGATTTCGACGTTCTTCCGCATGAAAGGCTCGAAATAGTTTGGGATCACGATGCCATCCTCCCCGTGTCGACTCGTGAAACCGGACGAGACGAGGTCGCGCTCGTCGATTCCTGCGCTGTAGAAGTCGGCGTACTCGGCATCCTGCTCTCTAAGAATCGATTCCCACTGGCCTCTAAGCCCCCACAACGCCTCTGATGGACCAATGAAGTCGACGATTCGAATCGCTCTGCTTTCTTCGTGACTGCAGGTTCTCGTGACGAGCAGGCCGAGTGTGCGCCCCTTCTCTCTGATCGCATATGGCCGGTACCTGTAGATGGGGTGCCTAAGATACCGATGGATGAGGTACGTGGGGCTCTTGCCGGGGATCGCTTTCTGATCCGCAAAGCAATGAGAAAGATCCTTTCGGATTTCGTCCTCCGTGACCGCTTCGAGCGTTCTCGGATGCTGTGAAGGTTCGACGCGACCCCGAGTTGCGTTGGATCCGGCATTCACGACGAGATGAAAATTCGACTTCCCGGGGTGGAGGATGAAGTGATGGTTCAGGCGGCCGGTCTGATAACCCATTGCCTGATACATTGGCAGGGTCATCGAGCTGGCCGCGACGGTGCATAGCGCCGCGGGCTTCAACGTATCGTTCAAATAGGACAGAAGACGGCGGCCCAACTTGTGCCCACGAGCCGCATCTCGGATTTTCCAGATAGCCATCCAGCAAAAGGATTCGATTCGAAGGGCCGGATCGAACTGCGCTAACGGAATGAAACCAAGGATGCCATGAATCTGCTGACTCTCCTCGTGCACACCAAGCACGAAGTTGTATCGCCCACGTCTTGAATCGAGATGTTGCCAGTCCAAGAGCTCCGGGCACGTGACGAAGATATGGTCCTTTCTCCAGTGCCCATCAAGAAAGCGAGCAATTCGGTCCCGCTCGGACTGGTGAGCCACACGAACCTGGTAGATGTCGGCGGGATCAGGCATTTCGGCTTGCAATGCACTTCCTCTTTTCAGTGGGCGTGCAGAATAGAGGCATTCAGCGAAGGGGCGCAACCGAACGACCAGCTATTCGCCAACAAGCGGACGCTTCTCGAAGAGAATCTCTTCGTTGAGCTCTCTTCGCCCGTCGTGCTTCCGTCGCGAGATGTTCCCTGGCATTGTCACGAGGATGGCGTGGAGGCTTCGGATGTGACCCGCAGTACTGGGGTCCTGGCGGCCCGACATCGCAGGGGGTGCCACGCCGTCTCAGGTCGTCGTTGGCGACCACTCAAGCCTGCTACGCCGCAATCAGCACCTCCATCGGTACCCCAAAATCCACCGGACAACGCTGTGCGTATCGGGCCCCCGCAACCAATGATGACGCGCACTTGGAAAACCTCCTCGTGCGCGTTTGTTTTTCTGGGGCCATTTTGGGGCCAACTCGATCTTCCTGAACCCGAAGCAGTCGACCAGTCACGTGACATGCGT
>JABDKH010000259.1 GCA_013002345.1 Rhodothermales bacterium | reverse complement strand
GTTCACGGCCTACGGCGTCGGCGGTATTGTTGGACCGATCATGGCTGGCGCGTTCCGCGACAGTGGTTCCTGGCTGCCGGCGTTTGTGATCAGCGGTGTGCTGTGCCTGGTGGCGGCCGGTCTGGCTATGAGCCTGAAGCCACCGGCAAGTGGTTCTGCGGTAGAAGCGGTGAAAGCCTGAGCGGCTCCATCTCCATCTAACGTCGGCACGACTTGCGGTCAGAAACGCCGCCCCTACAACGGTCGGGGTTTCTCTTACACGGCAGTCAACCTTTCCTGTACACGGCGCTCCAGTCGCGTCAGCTAAAATGGATCGATCTACGCCGATCGCATCTGCTGGCAAACTCCTGTACTGACTGTATTTACGTAATCGGGAGTATCCACAGAGTGCGAGCGGGAGGAACAGCTGAATCTGTGGGAGCCCCATTATGTACGTAGACAAGACGCGCCGCGAACCGGGTAAACCGACTCCAGGGAGGCGCGTGCTGGTCGCCACCTCGCTGGCCTTTCTGATGACGCTTCTCTCTTCTTGCGATGCGTTTCAGGACAACGACACCGGCTTCCGAGGCGACAATGAGTTTCTATCCTCGCGAGACATTACGCGGATTGGCCAACTGAACGGGAGCCTTCGCGCGACGCTGAGTGCGCAGGCCCTCGAAGGCGGACTCGAGTTTTATCGCCTTCCGGACAGCGATGAGTTTGACAGGATCCCGCAGGATCCGCTGAATCCACTGACTCGCGCAAAGGTGCGGCTGGGACAACTGCTGTATCACGAAACAGCGCTGGGCACCAGCTGCCGACAGGAGTCGGCTTCGGAGACCTACTCGTGCGCGGGATGTCATTTCGCGCAGGCAGGGTTTCAGGCGGCCACGCCACAGGGAATCGCGGAGGGCGGACGGGGCTTCTTCAACCGGAAGCTCGATCCTGCATATGATTCCAGCTCGGACGAGAACACGCCCGACCTTCAGCCAATTCGATCTCCGTCGAGTATGAACACGGCATACCAGCAACTCATGCTCTGGAATGGTCAGTTCGGTGGTGTCGGCCTCAACTTCGGTACGGAGGCAAATTGGACCGGACCGAAGGAGGCAAACATGCTCGGGATGCACGGACTGGAGACGCAGGCGGTAGCGGGGATGACGGTCCATCGGATGGACGACGTCGAGAACTCGCGAGTCGCTTCGATTCCGTTTTATCAGCGTCTGTTTGGCGAGGCCTTTCCTGCCGACGACGAGCCCGTCACCCTCATGAACTCGGCGCTCGCCATCGCCGCGTTTGAGCGAACCATTCTCGCGAACCGCTCACCGTTTCAGCGGTGGCTGCGCGGGGAGGCCCGGGCCATGTCGGAGGATCAGATGCGTGGAGCGATCCTGTTCTTCGGGAAGGCCGAGTGTTCCGCCTGTCACACGGGGCCGGCTCTCAGTTCGATGACGTTCTACGCGCTGGGCATGAATGATCTGGACGGCGCGGTCGATCCGCGAGTGGACCTTCGTGCTTTCGGGGGCACGGTACCGGACGACGTCCGTCGAGGACGCGGCGGTTTTACGGGCCGGGTGGCTGACGACTACCGCTTCAAGACGCCGCAACTCTACAATCTCACCGACACACCATTCTATAGTCACGGTGCATCATTCTCCTCGGTGCGTGATGTGATCGCCTACAAGAATGCGGCCGTCCCGCAGAACTCTCTCGTGCCGGTCGAACGACTCTCCTCTTACTTCCGTCCGCTGGGCCTGTCGGAGTCCGAGATCGACGACCTGACAGTGTTTATTGAGGAGGCGCTGTACGATCCTGAACTGATGCGCTACGTGCCTGCGGTCCTGCCGTCAGGCAACTGCACGCCGCACAACGATGCGGAGTCGCGGCAGGAACTGGGCTGCTTCTGAGACGGAAGGATCGGTTGCGGTTGCGAAGGGAGCTTTCAAAGGCGGACCTTGCGCCTGCTACGGGGTGGCTGACGAGCGCTTACGAATTACAATGTCGCCGCTGTAATTCTGAAACAAATACTCCGGCCCCCCACCGTTGATTGTCGCGTACGTAAAGCTGCGCAGCCGCTGACGGCCGTCTTTGCCGACGTTCTCGAGAGACGCCACCTTGCCGGACAGATCAAACTCCGACAGGATCTCCCCATGATCTGTTCGCATCTTCAATTTTGCAGATACCTGAGAGGGAAACGTCACTTCGACGTCGCCTGACCACGAGCTGAACGCCATCGGCCGCGCGTCCGTTATCGATTCGAAGGTCGCTGTCAGACTCCCCGCGTGTGCGTGCGCGACAACAGGCCCCGATACTTCTGCCAGGGCAATTGAGCCGTTTGCGGCGTTGACTTCCATTTCTCCCGAAACACCCGTCACGAGAATGTCTCCTTCTCCGGTGATGTGGACGGATAGATCGCTGTCTCGTGGGATCCATACGTGCAGGTCCGTGTAGCGATCCTCGCTTCCCGCCTTCACGACAATGGTGTTGTCGTTCTCATCCAGCGTAACGTTTGCACCCTGGTCTACGCGGCGCAGATTGTCCTGCCGTGGACGAGATGACTCGGCGGTCTCGCGAGGTCGCTCGATTATCTCAATGACGACATCCTTCTCGGCGTGTGCGGACACCTCGATATTTCCATAGATGGTCCGAGCCACGACATGCGTCGGTTGGTCAGGCTCCGCGAACGATGCCCGGAGCGTTTCCTGAGCTTGAGAAAGTAGCGGCGTACAAAGGAGCAGTGCGAAAAAGGCGGTCTTCATGTTGATTCTGTCTCGTATGATAGTAGTACCGGTCACGAGCTCTGGTCACTCCAGCACCTCGTATATGGTCGTCTGGATCAGTGGTGATTTTTGGAGCTGGATTGACTGCTGCAAGCCATCGCGGACCTCACGCTGATCGGCGAAGCGACTGAGGGCATCGATCGCCGCAAGCCGCACGTTCACGTTCGGGTCGTTTCTAATGGCGGCGAGCAACGAACTCGTAACATCATCTCCCAGGCGGTTCATTTCATACGTCTCGTGAATGGCTTCGAGTCGCG
>JABDKH010000258.1 GCA_013002345.1 Rhodothermales bacterium | reverse complement strand
CCGAACATCAACGGATACGGAGGTGATCGTTCATCTCTACGAGGAACTCGGAGAGCGATGCGTGGAGCGGCTGAACGGCATGTTCGCGTTCGCCATCTGGGACTCGAGGCGCGAGAAACTGGTTCTGGCACGGGATCGCATGGGGCAGAAACCCCTCTTCTACCGTCAGAATGGTGACGATTTCGCGTTCGCTTCAGAAATGAAAGCACTTATGTCCGTGGCCGACGGCGACTTCGAGATGGACACAGAGTCGCTTCACCACTATCTGTCGCTTCGATTTGTACCGCCTCCGCGCACCATGCTGAGCGGAATACAGAAGCTCCCTCCCGCCCATCTCCTGGTATTTCAGGAGAATCGTGTTACCGTCAAGCAGTATTGGGAGTTGTCGTTTGTTGGCAAGACGAATGTCAGCGACGGTGATTGGGTAGACATGCTGCGGGACAAGTTGGAGCGATCAGTCGAGTCACATCTGGTCAGTGACGTGCCCGTCGGCGCGTTCCTCAGCGGCGGTCTCGACTCGAGTATGGTCGTTGCCATGATGGCAAATCACTACGACAATCGCATCGCGACGTTCGCCGTGGGAGTTGAAGAGGCTGACTTTGACGAACTGCCGTACGCGCGATCTGTGGCGGACCGATACAACACACGTCACACGGAACAGTGTGTCCACTCGGACCTTATCGGACTGCTCCCTCGAATCATCTGGCATCTCGACGAGCCGTCAGATCCCATCGCGGCCTGTCAGTATCATGCGGCAGAGGTTGCAGCCCGGCATGTCAAAGTCGTCCTCGGAGGAGATGGTGGAGATGAGCTCTTTGGCGGGTTCGATCGCTACTATGGGCTCGACTACGTACGACACTACGCTCGAATCCCGGCGCTGATACGAGGTCGACTTCTGCGACCGTTGCTGCGTCGGCTTCCCGACAGTTTTACATACAAGAGCGTCACCCAGAAGCTCCGTTGGATCGATCAGTTGGCGGCTGTTCCAGATCTCGGAGAGCGCTATGCAGAGGCCACCTGCTACTTCCGTTTCAGTCATCTCGACAAGGCGAGCCTGTTCACCGACTCGGCCTGGCTGCGCGTCAAGGACCTGAATTCATCGGAGGTCATATCGTCGCCGTTTCACAGTGCACCGGCGACCGACATGCTCGATCGAATGCTGTATACCGACATAGTGACCCGGTTGCCGGAACACTCATTGATGCTCACAGATCGGATGAGCATGGCGCACAGCCTCGAACTCAGATCGCCAATGTTGGATCACGAACTTGTCGAACTGATGGCGACCTATCCGGCCGATCTCAAGATCAGAAACCGCCAAACAAAGTTTATCCTGCGGGAGCTGGCGAAAGATTACCTCCCTGAGGACATCGTCAACCGCGACAAGCAGGGGTTCATGTTTCCGATCGCCTACTGGTTTGCGGGAAAGCTCCACGGATTCCTCCGAACTTTTCTGCTGGAATCGAGATTCGTCCGAGAGGGAATCTTTCGTCGTGATGCTGTAGCAGATCTTCTCGACGATCATCTGATCGGCCGTCGCGACAACCATGTTCGACTGTGGATGCTTCTGAATCTCGAAATATGGGACCGGATCTATCTTCGTGGAGTCCAACCGGAGGCTATCGAGGACGAGATTGTTGCGGCCATCGCACGGAATGAAGAATAAAAACGACTGAGTCCAGAACTCACGTACTCAATTGCAGAAACCGTTTACTCGCATAGTTCAACGTTACCTGGTTCCGAGATTCGTAGCGTCTATCTACTTCTCCCTGCGATACCGATGTCTCGTCAGTATCAAGAGCCAGGTTCAGCTAAGCGGAAGCATTTCATTTGGCAGAGGTACGGTCGTCAAGCCTTTCGCAGTCATTCAGACGCAGGCGGGTCGCATCTCCATTGGCCGCAACAGCGCGGTTAGCAGTTTCAACCACATCTCGACCGGGACGAAAGACGTGATCATCGGAGACAACGTTCGAATTGCTCCGAACGTTACGGTGCTTGGGGGAAGCCGCGACTTCCGAAGTCGTGATGTCCTTATCGTCGATCAGGGGTCGACCAACACGGGACTGATAATTGGTGATGACGTCCTGATCGGTGCCAACGTGGTCATTCTTCCCGGATGCAACATCGGAACAGGAGCCGTTGTGGGGGCAGGCAGCGTTGTAGACCATGAAGTACCGCCGTATTCCATCGTGGCGGGAGTGCCGGCGAAAGTCATAGGCATGCGTTCTTGAGTTGTATTCGGACGATGAGTGTCAATGCCTCGACTGGCAATAACAAGATGGCGCTACGACGAAAAGTGAGGGTTTGGCAATGAGAATCGGAATAATGCTTCGGACTCTGCACGAGCGCGGAGGCGTCGGGGTCTACGCTAGATACATCACCGAAGAACTGCTGGCACGAGATCGCGAGAACGAATACGTTTTGTACTATCTCGGACGATCCCATGTCGGCACCTTCGCACATTATCCCAACGTCGAGGAGCGGCCGCTAAAGACAACCAATAAAGCAATCTGGGACCAATTCTCGGTGCCAATCGCCTGCCGAAAAGATCGCATCGACGTACTGTTCCATCCCAAGTTTACGGTACCGCTACTGGCACCCTGTCCATCAGTGATGGTGCTTCATGGCGCAGGCTGGTTCATACCCGAGCACCAGAAATACTGGGGCGCGATAGACGTCCGATATCTCCGACTGGTGATGCCTCTCTACTGCCGAAGAGCCAGAGCAATTCTCTCGGTATCCAATGTGACGACAGACATTTTCACGCGCCTGTTCGGCCTTCCGGAAGGAAAAGTCAAGACGGTGTACCTGGCCCCGGGGAAGCACTTTTCTCGTGTGGAGGACGCGGCAGTTCTCGATAGCGTCAGAAAGCGCTATGGATTGCCTGAGCAGTTTGTCTTCACGCTCTCAAAATATCCGGGCGGTGATCGGAAGAACATTGACGGCATATTCGCAGCATACGAAGCCGTTCATGGAACGACAGATCACAAGCTCGTGGTGGGTGGAAAGAACTGCGACAAGTTCCGTGATGACTATGACCTGCCTTCAGACGGCTTTGGCAAAGATGTGCTTTTCCCGGGATATATCGCTCAGGAAGATCTCCCGGCGGTCTACTCGCTTGCCAGCGTGTTCCTCTATCCTTCCAACATGGAGGCGTTTCCGATTCCGGTGACCGAAGCCATGGCATGCGGGACTCCCCTCATTACCTCGACGGGCAACGGTCTGAAAGAGATCGCAGGCGAGGCAGCCGTGCTCGTCGATCCCCGGGAGCATTCGGCGATCGCGGCAGCCCTCGGCCATGTCTTGCAGAACGAAGATGTCA
>JABDKH010000257.1 GCA_013002345.1 Rhodothermales bacterium | reverse complement strand
GACCTCATCCATCTACGCCGGTCGAAGAACCGATTATTGGTCGGGGGCGATATCGACTATACGATTGTGGATGACGACGCCGGACTTCTGTCGTACCGGCGCACGCTGCCAGGCGACAGTCTCACGGTTGTGTTCAACATCTCGGGTGAAACGAGAGAGTTTGAACTGGCTCGTGCAAGCACGTTCGTGCCTGAGTTATCGTCGCGTCGCGGCGCGTTCTCAGTGGTATCAAGTCATCGCGCATCGCTGTTACCGCGCTCCGGCGTGGTCCTGGTCAGCCGGTGACGAACAGGGGACGCATCGACGGCAGGTCAGCAAAAGGGCAATTCGGCGTCCCCAAATCGGTTCTGCGCGGCTTTCGCTCCCATTTCATGAAAACCTTTTCGCGTTCCAGGGGAGCAGGGCGAGGCGTTTTCTGAAGACTTCCGGGCGGCGAAGTCGGGCGCGCGTCGACAGCACGTCGCGAGGAGGCACCCTCCCTGTTGAATCGATGAAATTATGCCTTTACCTTGCGGCTACGACACATGTAAGCGCTTTCTTTTTGCAGTTTCTGCAAACGAGAAACCGCAATAAAACTGCATATTTGGGCGTCACCATATACGATATCGCGGAGCGGGCCAGCGTCTCCATCGCCACGGTGTCGCGCGTACTGAACAACCAGGCCCGGGTCGCCCAGAAGACCCGGCGACGAGTGCTCGAGGTTGCGTCAGAGCTGGGCTACCAGCCTCACGCGTCCGCTCAAAGTCTGGCACGCAGAAAATCCAGCCTTATCTCCGCCGTGATCCCTATGATCACGAACTACTTCTTCATGGAAGTACTTCGAGGGCTTCAGGATCGACTGGCGGAAAGTGAGTTCGATCTTCTCGTCTACACCGCTCGAACGATGGAGGAAGTCGGCACGCAGCTGGACCGCGCCCTGCATCGGGGTCGGTCCGACGGCGCCATGATATTTTCGACGCCCGTCGACGACGGTAGAATCGCAAAACTCAGGCGATCCGGGCAGCGAGCGGTGTTCGTTGATTGCTCCCATCCGGATTTTGATTCCGTTTCGATCGACAATGAGCTCGGCGGGTATCTGGCGACCGGGCACCTGATTGAGCAAGGTCACTCGCGAATTGGCCTCATCATGGGGCACGCCGGCTCGGTTCCTGCGCACGATCGCTATCAAGGCTACTGTCGGGCGCTGCAAGATGAGCGAATCCCCGTCGACCATGATCTTGTCATGGCGAGCACGGATCAGACGCGACACGGCTTCAGTGAAGCTCAGGGCTACACTGCCATGAATGCACTGCTTGATCGTGGCAAGCCTGATGCAGTGTTCGTCACCTCCGACGTTCAGGCTGTCGGAGCCCTGGCAGCCGTTCAGGATCGTGGCCTGGCGGTTCCTCATGACGTAGCGATTATCGGCTTCGACGATCTTCACTTCAGCCGACACATCGGATTGAGTACGCTTCGGCAACCCATGTACGATATGGGCCGCCTCGCAACGGAAATGCTTCTGGCGCGCATCGCCGAGCCCGAACTCGGGGCACGGCACACCGTCCTTGCGCCGAGCGTCGTGGTGCGTCGATCGACCGTCGCTGAACAAAAGTCTGGCGCAATGGACGAGGTACTCGAATCCGTTCGCGGCGTAGCGAGGGAGCCATCGAATGCGTAAGCCGGCCATCATAGTGGTATTGATTGCAGCCGCTGCCTCGGCCGCCTGGCTCGGCATCATCCGTCCTGCTGGTGACGACCCGGTCGCAGTGGCAGACGTCGACGGCGTGCCAATCACAGTAGATCGCTACAGAACAGAATACGCGCAGTACCTGCTCGAGACAGGCCTGGAAGACACACCCATGCGCCGTCGGGATTTCCTCGAGCGACTCATTTCCGTCGATCTCCTCGTGCGTGAGCAGAATGACAATGGAGTTGCCAGTTCTCCCGAGTATGAGTTTTCACGCGACCGTGTCATACGAAAGCTGCTCATTGAAGGCTATCTGGCGCGGGCCGTGTACGATTCGATTGCTGTCCGGGAGCAGGATCTTCGGCAGCTCTTCCTGAGAACCAAGACGACGCTGAAAGCAAGTCACCTGTACGCACCGACGCTTGACGCTGCCGCAACCCTGCACGAGAGGCTTCAGCGGGGAGAGCGCTTTGAGGATCTCGCCCGCGAGCACTTCGAGGATCCGGCGCTGGCAGAAAACGGGGGTTCTCTTGGCTATTTCGGATTCGACGAAATGGATCCGGCCTTTGAAGAGGCTGCCTATGCACTGGAAGTCGGGGAGATATCGCCGCCCGTCAGGACGGCGCAGGGCTATTCCGTCATTCGGCTGGATGATCGTCTGGTCAAACCTGTCATCTCGGAAACCGAATTCGCGGAGCGCAAAGCCAATCTTAGCCGCTACGTAGTTGTTCGCCGTCGCCAGCTTGCGAAGAAGGCTACGTATGATGCACTTCTTGAGGAGATCGCACCCAGGATCGACGAACCCGTTCTGGCCGCGCTTTTTGAGCGGCTCGTCGGGACGACCATCGACCGTCGAGAACAAGTGACGAATATCGAGATGAATGACGTCCTGGTCGAGTTGGACGGGCGGACTCTCACAGTTGGCGAGTTCTTCGACGAGGCCGTTTTCGCCAGCGCCGAGCAACGAACAATGGTCCGGACCCCCGAAATCCTCGACGCCTTCCTCGAAGGCATCATGATCCGCCTGGCTATTCTTCGCCGGGCACGGGGATCGGGAATCGAGGAGGCACCGGAGTTCAAGCGGGCCCTTGAAGACGAGTTGAGAGACTGGACCTACGAGCGCGCGTGGGAAGCACTGGCCGACAACCTCGAAATACCGGAGGATTCGCTTCGCTCGCACTTCACGACGAATCGTGCAGAGTTTCGGCTGCCCGAACAGGTCTTTGTGCGCGAAATCCTGCTTGAGAGTCGAGAGGAAGCTATTGCTGTGCGTGGCACCGTTACGCCCGACAATTTCTCAGATACCGCCCGTCGCAGGTCGGTCCGGCCACGAGCTGATGAGCGAGGCGGAGCACTCGGATTTGTTGCCCGTGATCAACTCGGCGTGCTTGCGGATCGCGTCTTCTCGGCAGAATCGGGCGACATTCTTGGACCCATCGAGGTCGGAGGTCGCTATGTGGTGCTGTATGTCGGTGAGCGAAAGCCGGAACGAGAGGCGGAATACGCCGACGCCAAGGATGCCATCAGGCGCCAGTTGGAATTCGTCTGGTTGCGAAAGGCGGTAAGGGACCATGCGCGGGAATTGCGTGGTCGCTACCCGGTGACCATATTTGATGAGACATTGGGCTCTCTCCAGTTAAGACAAGAGCAGGCTTCATAGGTTGCGATGCTACGATTCAAGAAACTCGTATTGAGTGCGGCGCTGCTGCTGATTTCTGTATCGGCAGGCGCCCAGACTGGCAAGATCGTCGGTACGGTCACCGACATGGCGACAGGTGATCCGCTACCGGGCGTCAACGTCTTCATAGAAGGGACGACCCAGGGTACGGCAAGCGACCTGAACGGCCGGTTCGTCATTATCGGCGTTCGCCCTGGCGTGTACACGATCTCTTCGTCCTTCATCGGTTTCACGACGCAGCGAAAGGAGGGCGTGCAGGTTAACGTCGACCTTACGACGACCGTCGACTTTGAGCTCGGTGAGCAGGTCATCGAGGGCGACGAGATTGTCGTGACTGCCGAGGCCATCACGGTCAAGAAGGATCTGACGAGCTCGGAAGCACGCGTGACCGCCGAGACGATCGATAAGCTACCCGTTACCGAACTCGGCCAGATACTGGAGGTCCAGGCCGGAATTACAAACCGGGATGGCATCCACATTCGTGGTGGCCGAAGCAGCGAGATCACATATATGGTCGATGGTGTGCCAGTCACTGATCGTTACGATGGATCAGCGGCGATTCAGCTTGAGAATGAAGGCATCCAGGAGCTCCAGGTGGTGTCCGGCACATTCAATGCCGAGTACGGCAACGCCATGTCCGGTGTCATCAACATCGTGACGAAAGAGGGGCGTAGCGACCGATTCGGTGGCTCGGCTAAAGTGTATGCGGGGACCTATGCAGTAGGGGGCGACGGCGGGGAAGATTTCCTGCGTGGCACAGCCGTTGACGAGTTCACCAGTGCCGGGGTTCAGTACCGGGACGTCAATGTCTATTCGTACCTGCCCTTCAAACCGGGTCATTACTACAACGCGAACGTCTCGCTTGAGGGACCCATTCTCTCGGACCGCGTCACCTTCTACGGTCTGGCTCGCTATTTCCAGAACGACGGCTGGTTCTATGGCGCACGGTTGTTCAATATCGATGGTACACCGGGCGACAGTTCACTCGTTCCGATGAACACATTCGAGAAATTGAGCCTCCAGGGAAACGTTCGGATCCGGCTAACCAACCGCATCATCGTCAACCTGATTGGGCTGGGATCGATCGATACGGGCCGCAGTGCAGACCAGGGCCGCCGATGGGTGCCGGATGGCCGACAGGCGTTTGACAACAACGGGTACGACTTCAAAATCAAGGTCACGCATCTCCTGAGCAACACGACCTTCTACACGTTCAACGTCGCCACATTTTACAAGCGTGCCGAGGCTGCACTGTATGACGATCCGTTCGACACGCGCTACAACGACTTCAACATCAGTCCCCCCGATTCCGTACCCACCGGCGGCTTGCGGCTTCTTCGGGGCGGCACCGACCTGGGTCGTTTCAACAGGACAACACGATCGTATCTGGCCAAGGCGGATCTTTCCAGCCAGCTCGGCGAGCATCACCTCGTGAAGATTGGGGTTCAGGCGCAGCTGGATAATCTTGAGTTGACGGGATACGGGCTTATCCCGGCGACCGACGCTCAGGGCGCCCCGACGTCCGGAGCTGATTTCAGGCCGGCCATTCCAGAAGAGTCTTCCTCCTCATTCAGCAGTTTTGATGGCGTCGAGCCCATCAACATCAGCGCCTACGTGCAGGACAAAATCGAGTACGAGAATTTCATCGTGAATGCGGGAATCCGTATGGATTACTTCGACTCGCGTTCAGTCATTCCTGCCGATCCGTCGGATCCCAACATCTTCAATCCTCTGAAGAAGGAGAATCGCTTCCGCGACGAGAATGGCAACGGCTTTATCGACACCGCGGAGGAGCGGGCGGATAACCAGCTCACGATTGAAGATCGCGAGCAGTACTGGTGGGCTGAGCCCGGATCGAAGACCACGATTTCTCCAAGACTCGGTGTGGCCTACCCCATATCTGCACAGGGAGTCATCCACTTCTCGTTCGGGCTCTTCTACCAGATACCGACCTTGAACAATCTGTTTGACAATTTCGGCTATAAGATTCCGAATTCATCCGGACAATACGGTCCGTTCGGCAATCCCGATCTCGAGCCGCAGAGCACTACGATGTACGAGATCGGTTTCAAGCAGGGATTCGGCGAGTACGTGCTGGATGTTACCGGCTACTATCGGGACGTTCGAAACTGGGTTTCCACGTCGCCGGTCATTCTGACGGTCCAGCCGGGCATCTCGTACGTCGTCTACTCGAACCGGGATTACGCGAACACGCGAGGCGTCACGCTGAGCCTGAGCCGGCGATTCACGGATCACTGGGGATTTGACGCGAGCTACACGTTTCAGGTCGTCGAAGGGTCGAACTCCAACCCGGCCGACGAGTTTTTCGCTTCACTGGGGAACGCACAACGGAAGCTGGCCCTCCTGCCGCTCGACTGGGATCAGCGGCACAAGATCGCGGGCGGTTTCTACCTTGGTGGAAACGAGTGGGGCGCGTCTCTCCGCGCACGGCTTCAGTCAGGGTTTCCGTACGACCCCAGTTTCCCCGAAGCGGCCATCGTCGGTAACGACGTTCAGCCGGAGTTCGCCGAGAACTCGAGGCGTATGCCCTCTGCCTGGGAGATCGACCTGAGTGCCTACAAAGAATTCAGTCTTGGCTCGGTAAGACCACGCCTGTTCATCGAGGTGTTCAACCTGTTCGATCGTCGAAACGTGCAGGGCGTGTTCGGTGATACGGGCGAGCCGGACGTTACGCTGCAGGCGTTTAACCCCGATTCGTATGATCCGGGATTCTGGGTGCGTCCAGGGTTCTACAGTGAACCCCGACGGATTCAGATTGGCGTCGAAATCAGGTACTAGCGAGCGTGGTGCAGGTGTATTCAATGCCGTTGAAATCTGGAATAATGAGAATAAGATCAAACCGCAGGCGGTGGTTGCTCTCGCTGATTTTGGTTGGTGCAGGGCTTCTGATCGTCGGACCGGTGGCCGCGCAGGGAGTCATTGACCGGGATCACGTGCCGAGCAGCGAACGCGTGGATGCATTCGAGCGCAGGCGTGACAACATCGACGCGAATAACATCCGGGCGACGATCACGAACTGGGCGCAGACGGCCCAGTCGGGGAGTTCACAGCAGGACTTCTTCTACGAGTGGCCCAAAAACACAAACCGCATCTACATCTCACTGACGCAGCTCTGGATCGGAGCCCGCGTCCGAGATAACAACGGCGACTCACTCTGGGTCGTTGACGTGGCTGACTTCAGAAGCAAGCCCGGCGAAGAGAATGTCTCGTGGACGCTCGAACCGATCAAGGGCTATGTCAACCCGAATAGAGAGGCGAGTACCGAGGCGGCCGGGATGGCACAGTCCGACGAACAGGATTCGTGGCCACCGTTCTGGCCGGACAAGCTTGACGATACGGACGATCCCGGCTGGGCCGGTTCGTGGAACGGCTTCTTCGGTAAGGACATCTTCAACGCCGATCAGGAGTTCTTCTTCAAAGTTGGCGACGACCAGTACGATCGCTATCCGACCTATTTCCCCGACTCGACCGACCTGTCGCGAAAAGGAATGGGAATGATCGCCGACGTGCGCATGCTCGCCTGGAGTCAGATTCTGATTGATGATGCCGTCTTTGTTATTCACGGTGTTACCAACGACGGAACGGAAGATCTCGATCGTGTTGCGTTCACCATGTGGCTCGCCGACCTCGTCGGTGGTGACGCCTCCGACGACATACCGTTCTTCGATATCGAGGAAGACGTTGCATTCATGACCGACGCCGACGGTATCGGCACCGAGCCGTTCGGATCGGATCCTGTCGGCGAAGCCGTTTTTGCCTTTCTGGAGACGCCGGGCAATGCGGCTGATCGAATCGATAACGACGGCGACGGTTCAACCATCGGTTGTCTTCCCTTCATCGGTGAGTGCAACAGCCCTGTCGTATCAGAGGAGTTTCTGGTGGGCGAGAATCGCACCAACGGTGTTGACGACAACGCAAACGGGCTGATCGACGAGAACACGACGCACGTTCCGTTCTCAGGTGAGCAGGGCTCGAGCGTCGGCGTCGGTTTTGCCGATCGCATTGACAATGATCAGGATGGCGAGACGGGTGGTCCGACGATCACGGCTGAAATGATTGCGGCGTCAGCCGGGGATAGATGGAGGCGTTGGCCGCCGAACCCCGGCAATGATGCGACAAGTATTGACCTGAATGGACGGCCCATCGTGCACGTGGTGGATCTCGACGAACAGGATATTGGTCTGCCCTTTCGCGATAATATTGACAACGACGATTCGCACGTAAGCGCAACCGCCGACTACCCGTCGCTCTCCGAACCCGGATCGCCGTTGATAGACCAGGCGATTGTCGATCAAGCTTCGGGAGATCCGTACGGACGCTATCGGGTGCCGAACACGAACATTGTGCTCTACGCCGTCGGTCCGGAGGATCTGGGCAAGGCTTACGCCGACGGCATTGATAACGACGGCGACGGAGCGATCGACGAAGGGATCGATGAGGGCTTCGACGAGATGATCGATGAGAGTCGGTCCGATGGCATCGACAACGACCGCGACTGGAACGCTCTCCAGCACGATGCCGGACTCGATGGCGTGCCGTTCAACGGCGACCCCGGTGATTCCGACGGTGTGCCTACGACCGGGGCCGGCACGGACTTTCCCGGTGAGCGAAATATTGACAAGACCGATGTTTCGGAGTCCGATCAGATCGGAATCACGAATGTTCAAATTATTCCGGCCTTCTCCCTCAACTTCCAGTCGCAGTCTGACCGCTTTCTGTACAACTCGTTCATGATTCCCGGCGACTTCGACGTCGAGCCGCCGCCACCGGGCGAGAGCGACCTTGTCATTTCCAGCGGGCTTTTCCCTCTGGCTGCCGGGCAGACCGAGCGGATTTCCCTGTCCATTCAGATCGGAGTGACGCGGGAGGAGGTTCTTGATACGCGCGACAATGCGCTGCAGGCCTACCTCGAGGACTACCAGTTTGCTCAGGCCCCTGTCACGCCCACCGTGAGAGCTGTCGAAGGTGACCAGCGCGTGACGTTGTACTGGGATTCCGAGGCGGAGCAGTCGTTCGACCAGTTCCTCGCAGGACTCGGCCGCGATCCCTTCGACTTTGAAGGGTATCGCGTGTATCGATCGACGGACCCCGCGTTTCTTGATCCTCGTATCATCACGGACGGGTTCGGCAACCTGCTTTTCCGAAAGCCGATTGCACAGTTCGATCGCATAGACGGATTCGAGGGATTTCATCCCGTCGACATCAACGGGGTCAAGTTCTATCTCGGCAACAATCGTCGGGATCCGGGCGAAGCCTCAAACGGCCTGGCGCATACGTTCGTCGACTCGACCGTGACGAATGGCATCCGGTATTTCTACGCCGTTACGGCCTACGACTATGGGTCGGCCATCGACAATATTCCGCCCACCGAGACGCCGATTCGGATCCGGCGCCTGGCGGACGGTACCATCGAGACGGGGCCCAACGTCGTCGAAGTGACCCCTGCTGCTCCCGTGGCAGGTTTCGTCTCAGCACAGTTGAAAGATCTAAGACGTACGAAGGGTTCGACGACCAGTCGGATCTTCTACAACATTGTCGACCCGACCGTCATTGCCGACAACCATCAGTATCGTGTGGTTTTTCGCGACACGCTTCGCAAGGGCTCGGCGACTGCGCCCGATACGCTGGCGACGAAGGACTTCTCGCTGATTGACGTGACTGCAGGCGATACACTTCTCCAGCGCTCTATAGCATTCAAGTCCGGAATCGAGTTTCCGGTTCTCGATGACGTCGGGCGTCCCATCGGGTTCGATCTGGTTTTTGTTCCTGAGCCGTTCATCGTTGTCGACCGCGTGCGCACGGTTTGGGAGCCGGCCGGAGCATATCCGATCTCGCTCGACCCGTTCCTGTTTCCGCCCTTCATCAAGGGTATCCGGAATCCCTCTGACTACCGCATCCGAGTTCTGGCGCCGGAGCAGGGCCGGTCGATCGAACGAACGCTCAGGCCGGGCCTGACCGTACCGTCGATTGCAACCAATGTGGCTGTTTATCGGTTGGCGCCTGATGGTACCGAGACGCCCGTAGACTATGTCTTCATCGATCGAACCGGCGATCCGTTGATCAACGTGACGTCGACCGAGCCTGCGGAGTTCACAGCCGATCCGGCCAGTTCCTTCGGCACCGATCTCATCATACTGTACGAGCCGCTAATCGGCGCGGAAGAGGCCGGCCCGAGATACACGTGGCAAATCGGTCTCAACTTCACCGTGCAGAGTGCTCGCAACCCGCAGGAAGGAGATGTGATCGACATCATCACAAAGAAGCCGTTCCTCTCGACGGATGAGTTTGAGTTCACTACGGCTCCGCCGTCGGTTGATGCGTCGAATCCGGACTCACTGCTGGAGATGATTCGCGTCGTGCCGAATCCGTACGTTGTCACAAACCGGTTCGAGCCGCTCAACCCGTTCAGTACGGGCCGTGGCCCCCGGCTTATCAAGTTCACGCACCTGCCACCGCGAGCGACGGTTCGTATCTTTACTGTTGGCGGCAAGCTGGTTCGTGTACTTCGCCGAGACGAGGGCGGGAACGACGGACTCACTGCAGCCGACCTGCTGGATGGAACGCTGGACTGGGATCTAGAGAGCAGTGATAATCTGACCGTCTCGTACGGAGTTTACCTCTATCACGTCGAAGCGCCTGGTATCGGAGAGAAGACAGGCACCTTCGCGATTATCAAGTAGCGGTACGCGCCGTAAGAGCCATGGACAAACACATGATCATCAGAAGAAGCACCCCGATCGCGCTGGCACTGCTCCTCCTCTGCGGCGTAGCTGCCCTGCCGGTTTCTGCGCAGTTTGACAGTACCACACGAGACGTCACGAAGCGCGGGACAACGGCGGCGGAGTTCCTCAGCATTCCGGTCGGAGCACGTGCGACGGCCATGAGCAATGCAATCAGCGCGTCGACTGAAGGGCCGACCTCGATCTATTGGAACCCGGCCGGCCTCGCGTCAATGACCGGCGGCGCCTTTACGGCCGAATACGCACAGTGGCTGGCAGGAATTGACTTTTCATATGTCGCTTTGGCTGTCAACGGCAGCTTTGGAACAATCGGCTTCGGGTTGACCTCGATGCGCGTGCCCGATATGGAAGTCACAACGGTCAACGAGCCGGATGGCACGGGTGAGCAGTTCGATGCCTCGTCGTATTCCGTGTCACTGGCGTACGCCAAATCTCTGACCGACCGTTTTGGTATTGGCGGTTCCATCAAACTTGTCAACGAGCGAATCTGGAATTCGACAGCCAGCGGAGTAGCGTTCGACATCGGCACCATGTTCGAGACACCTTTTCATGGTATCCGACTTGGAGCGTCCATCAGTAATTTCGGGTCGAAAATGCAGATCGGGGGGGAGGACCTGCTCGTCGTGGTCGACATCGATCCGAATAACCGCGGAAACAACGAGAGCAACCGGGCTCTTCTGCGCACGGACGAGTTCGACCTTCCGCTGGTGATGCGGATCGGGTTAGCCGGTGAGGTCGTCAATAACGAACAGTATCGAGTGACACTGGCCATCGATGCACTGAATCCGAATAACAGTGAGCAGTACGTGAACGTCGGAGCCGAAGTGGGGCTCCTGGGTGATCTGATCATGTTGCGAGGAGGGTACGGTGAGATCTTCCTAACGGACAACGTGCGATCGTGGTCGGCTGGAGTTGGCTTGCGGTACCGGTTCGCGCCGCTGGACTTCGCTGTTGACTATGCTTATGAGTTGCAGGAGTTTTTCTCCGACATCAGCCGGTTTACTTTGACCGTTCAATTTTGAACATGAATCTGCCGGTAGTCTTGCCGGCATCGCAAAATCCCAACAGCATGAAATGCAATAGGGTGTTTTTTCAAACAAACCACAGGAGTAGTGAAATGCAGACGACTACTATCAAGTGGTGCTGGTTAACCGCTGTGTTCCTCTTGATGACCGCCGTTGTCCCTGCGCGTGCGCAGGAGCGGGTGGTCACGCTGACGTTGAACACGGCGACGATACCTGACACCACAAACGCCAACGGCCTGATTGAGGTACGTGGTACTGCCGATAATTCACCGCCGGACACGCTCTCCGACGGCAACATTATCGACTGGGGTTCCGCCAGCACGCTCGAGCCGACGAACATCGGTGGAGATTACTGGCGACTTCAGTTCGAGATCGCTGATTCTCTGCAGCAGTTCAAGTTCTTCTCGCAGCAGGCCGAAGATGCCGGGCTGAACGGATGGGAGGCAGATCCGAATCCAAAGATCGGTCCGGCGCCGGGCGATACCACGTTGCCGCTGCACTACTTTGAGTCGCAGTCGGAGTGGCGCGGTGTGTCCGGCGATCGTGGCGAATACGACTGGCGTCCCTTTGGTGCTGAGGGTGACTCGGTGGCCGTCTGGTTCCGCGTATTCATGAAGACCCGCGACGCAGCGACGAACGCGGGCTATGATGCAGAGAACCCGGACATCACGATCAGTGTCCGCGGTGGCCCGCCGGCTCCCGGCGCGCCGAGCGACTGGGGCGAAAAGGATTCCACGATAGCTACGCTAACTCGCGAAGTTGCCGAGATGGGAAAGACAGGCTATGACCTGTATTCGGGTCAGATCACGTATCCGGCCAGCGCTATCGGCATGGAGCAGAAGTACAAGTTCACGGTCGACGACGACGCTCAGGATGGCTTCACCATCGGGTGGGAGAGCATTAGTGATCGCGCCTTCACGGTGCCGGCACAGGACTCGACGCTGCGTTGGAAGTACTTCAACAACGACCCGCGAGCTCCCATCGGAACGGAGCCGGTCGCCGGAACGGTCCTGTATTCCGTCGACCTTGCGCCTTTGCAGGCTATCGGAGTGTTCGACCGCGCACGTGGAGATACTCTTGAGGTACGTGGCGACTTCAACGGTTGGGATTGTGACAATCCGGATGACTGTCTCTTGCTTCCCGATCCGTTCGAGCCGACTGTCTTCTCGCAGCAAGTGGCGCTGTCGAGGGTCGTCGGTAGCACGGTCAATTACAAGTACTTCATCAACTTCAAGGATGACGCCTTTATTGCGGAGTTCGGGGTAGATCCACCGGCCGGATGGGAAGAGCCGTTGAACACGACCGGCGCCAACCGCGTATTCGAATGGGCCGGAGAGCCGTTGCAGGACATCGGAAGGACCCAGTTCAACAACATCCTCTCGGGGAACATCATGCCGGATGGCGTGACAACCAACGTCACGTTTACGGTTGATATGTCGGCCGCCTTGCTGGTTACAACGGAGCCGTTTGTACCGTCGACCGACTCGGTATTTGTTCTCGTCGAAGATCCGATCTGGAACTTCACGCAGGGCATCGAGGCGAACGCGGGCAACTTCGCGCGGCTTCTTGCCTATCCCTTGACACTTGAGGGTGCTAATGTGTACTCGGGCGTGGTCCCGGTGACGGGTCCGACGTATGCCGGAATCGGGTACAAGTACACGTACGGCCGGCCTGCAGTGGATGCGTTCCAGGATGAAGCGGGACAGGGTCTGGGTTCGGGCACGGGACGTCGTCGCGTGCGGTTCGTTCCGGCCAACGGGGACGGTAGCTGGCCGGCGGACTTCTCCTTCCCGTCTGAAACGTATCAGCCCGAAGGTGCGCTTCCGTTCGAAGAGAATCCAACTCTCGTCGCGGTTGAGCCTATTGACGGGGAACTGCCTCAGGCCATCTCGCTGAGCCAGAACTACCCGAACCCGTTCAACCCGACCACGACGTTCGAGTATGCGATCAACGCGCCGCAGCGAGTCCAGCTGCACGTATATGATCTGATCGGACGCCGCGTCGCGACACTGGTAGACGGTGTTCAGCCTGCCAATGCCTACCGCGTCAACTTCGACGCGAAGGACCTGGCCAGCGGAACCTACTTCTACAGACTTGAAACCGCGGACAAGGTGATGACGCGGACGATGGTTCTGCTGAAGTAACCGGCCAACGATCTGACCGAATCGGCGGTCATTCGGCCAGTCGGAAACGCAAGTCGGCCACCTCGAGGGGTGGCCGACTGTGTCTCCGGCAACTATCAGGAAAACGTCTAAGGACAAAATGCGAATAATGCCTGTCGGACGACTATTCGTGTGCGCGGCATCGCTGTCGCTCGTGCTTGCGGGGATGGCAGCAGCCCAGCCGATCAACGTGACGTTTCGTTACGTTCAGCGACCTGACCTGAACTTTGTCCGTGTGTACAACCCGGGTGACTTTAACAACTGGGGCAACAACAGTGCCGGCAGAATCCCGGTGGGGGACCCGTCGCAATTCACTTATGACGCTGAACTCGACGAATACGTGTACACCAAAACCCTGCTTGTGGGCGCCTCGCATCAGTATAAGCTTCATTTTCAGTTCAACGACAGCGGTTCAGATTGGGCATGGTTCGCAGACTTTTACAACGACCGCATTTTCACAGGCAACAACGACGGGAATTCGCTCGTCACGATCAAGGACCCAATGGTCTTCCAGCCAGCGGGAAAAATCAGTACGTCGTTGAACGAAGTAGAACGTATTTCGGTCGGTGTATTTGGAACGGCTGCTGTAACCGCAATTACATTTGAGATCAACGAAGTCCCGATGGACGGCATGCCGTTCTTCGATGCGGGAAAGAGAGTCTTTCAGTACACGCCTCCGTCGCCCCTCTCTATTAATTCAACATTCAAGTTGATCGCGACGGACGCCATGGGGCGATCTGATTCCGTGAGCGTCGGCGACCCCGCCCCCATCGTGGTCGACGAACCAGCCCCTCCTGGTGTTCGCGACGGCGTCACAATGGACGATGCCGATCCGTCCCGCGTCACCCTCGCTTTGTTTGCCCCGGGCAAGAACTTCGTGCATGTCATCGGCGACTTCAACAACTGGGAAGTCAGTGACGACTTCCTCATGAAGCGCGATTCAATCAATGCAGACTCCATTCGGTGGTGGCTAACGCTGGACGGCCTGACTCCCGGACAGGAATACGGGTATCAGTATCTCGTCGACAACCAGATACGGGTTGCAGATCCTTACGCCACGAAACTGCTGGATCCGTCCCATGACGGTTTTCTGGCATCGGTTTATCCGGGACTCAAGGCCTACCCGACCGGCGAGACGACCCAGATGGTCGGTGTCTTCAAAACGGGAGAGAGTGCATTCAACTGGGCGCCTTTCGAACGCCCGGAGCAGAAGGACCTTGTCATCTATGAGATGCTCATTCGCGATTTCATTTCGAATCACGACTACGCAACGCTCATCGATACTCTCGACTACATAGAGCGACTTGGCGTCAACGCCATCGAGTTGATGCCGGTGGCCGAGTTCGACGGGAATGACAGCTGGGGCTACAACCCGGCCTTTCATCTGGCGCCGGACAAGTACTACGGCCCCCCGGAAGACCTGAAGCGTTTTGTGGATGAGTGTCACCAGCGAGGTATCGCGGTGATCCTTGACGTCGTCTATAACCACGCAACGGGTCAGTCACCGCTGATACGCCTCTACAATGCCTCGCAAACGGGGGACCCATCCGCGCCACCAAATTCGAACAGCATCTATGCCAACACGACGGCCCGGCACCCCTTCAACGTTTTTAACGATCTGAACCACGAGAGTACAGCGACAAAGTACTGGCTTGATCGAGCCAGCGAGTACTGGCTGGAGGAGTTCAATGTCGACGGATTTCGTTTTGACCTCTCCAAGGGCTTCACGCAGGTCAACAGTACGGATGATTCAGTGATGCGTCTGTACGACACCAGCCGGATCCAGATACTGAAGCGGATGGCGGATCAGCTCTGGGCGGTAGACTCCACGGCGTATGTCATTTTGGAACACTTCGCAGAGGATCGCGAGGAGCGTGAACTGGCAGAATACGGGATCGCTAGCGGCCGCCCGGGAATGATGCTCTGGAACAATAAGCACTCAAACTACAGCGAAGCGGCGATGGGCTACCACGGCAGTGGCAAGTCCAACTTCGCCAGCGTGTACTACGGAACCGGAGGCCGTGGGTGGACCGTCCCGAATATAGTCTCCTACATGGAGAGCCACGACGAGCAGTGGCTGATGTTCAAGAACCTGGCATTTGGAGCCTGTACGCGGTCGATCACCAATCATCTTGTCTGCGCGCCGTCCGATCCCCTGAACTTCGGGACGTACAATGTTCGCCAGCTCAACACGGCGTTAGACAGAATGAAGATGGCTGGGGCTTTTTTCTTCACCTTGCCGGGTCCCAAGATGATGTGGCAGTTCGGGGAGCTTGGATACGGCTACGGACCGGACGGGCGGGAGTGTCTACGTCCGGGAGACGAGCTGGGCGATTGCCCGGCCGGCACGCCGAGCCGCACGGGTCGCAAACCGATCCGGTGGGATTACCGCAACGATCCTCTCCGCGAGCGGCTCTACGGCGCATTGTCCGCGATCATCAACCTGCGAATGAACCATGAGGTGTTCTCCAGCACCCAGACCAATGTTGAGCTGAGCGTCTCAAGTGCTGTCAAGCGCATCAAGCTGTCGCATCCCACCATGAATGTGGTGATTCTGGGCAACTTTGGTGTCACTCCGGCGAACGGTACACCGGCTTTCCATCACCCGGGTACCTGGTTCGACTTCTTTACCGGCGCTGACGTGCCGGTGGCGGACGCCAGTGCGCCGTTATTACTTGCGCCTGGCGAATTTCACATTTATACGAACAGGCCGGTCGAGACACCGGAGTCGGGTTTGATCACGGTAGATGTGGAGCAGGAACCGTCCGAACTACCACAAGCGGTCGAGTTCGCGTCAGTTTATCCAAACCCCTTCAGTGGGGTTGCGACCCTGAGATTTGCGCTGCCCGCTCCCGGTAGTGCGAAAGTTGAAGTGTTCGACATCCTCGGCCGGCGCGTGGCTGTCCCCGTTGCAGGAAGACTGCCGGCGGGCAATCACGAAATCTTGTGGGATGCCACTGACCAACCCAGTGGGGCCTACCTGGTGCGTCTGCAGAGTGACGGCGTGATTCTTAATCGCACAGTTGTTCATTTGAGGTAGACACTACGGTTGTCGTCCCGGGACTCCGCATTCGCTCGCTTTCCATCGTGTTCGAGAGGGCGGGGCGTGATCGGAGATCGATCCCGTGCTCGTGATAGCGCTGGACAGGCTGCGAAAATCGTACACAGTCGATACGACATGAGATGTCCATGGATGGCCGCTCTTGCGGCCATGACGGAGAAAGTGCCACGCAACTGACCAAGAGCTGGATTCGATGTCACAAGTAACGTCAGGCCTGATCTTATGTAGCCTCCTCGTTGTCGCAATCGCGTCCTGCACGTCTGAGCAGGAGACGGGAGGACACCTCGCCAGCAACACGGTCCCTGACTGGGTGGCCGACGCCATCTTCTATCAGATTTTTCCGGAGCGCTTCCGGAACGGCGATCCTGATAATGACCCGACCCACGCCTCGCTCGATTATCCGGAGCGAGTCCCTGCCACCTGGCGGCCGAGCAGCTGGACGGCCGACTGGTACGCCCGGGCCGACTGGGAAGTCGCTGCCGGTGATGATTTCTATGAACACGGCGTCTTTCACCGGCGGTACGGAGGTGATCTCGCCGGTGTGATCGAAAAACTGGACTACCTCGCGGAACTCGGGATCAACGCCATCTACTTCAATCCGCTTTTCTATGCCCGCTCGATGCACAAGTACGACGGGAACAGCTTCCACCACATCGATCCGTTCTTCGGGCCGGATCCCGTCGCGGACCTCGAACTGATCGCCTCAGAGACGTCCGACCCCGAGTCATGGCACTGGACTACGGCCGACCGGCTTTTCCTCGATCTGCTGGCGGAAGCACGTGATCGCGATATTCGTATTGTCATGGACGGTGTGTGGAATCACACGGGCCGCGACTTCTTCGCTTTCGCAGATCTGCGTCGAAACGGAGAGCTTTCGCCATACCGCGACTGGTACCGCGTCAAACGCTTCGACGACCCGTCAACACCGGCGAACGAATTCGACTACCACGGTTGGTGGGGAGCAAAGAGCCTTCCCGAATTTGCGGATGCGCCCGGCGGTGATGATCTGCATCCAGGTCCGAAGGAATATGTGTTCGAGGTTACTCGCCGGTGGATGGATCCGGACGGTGACGGCGATCCGTCGGATGGGATCGCAGGCTGGCGACTCGATGTCGTTCCGGACGTACCGATCAAGTTCTGGGCAGACTGGAACGCGCATGTGAGATCGATAAATCCTGACGCGTACACGGTGGCCGAAATCTGGCTTGACGCAGGCAAAGACGTGGAGCGCGGCGGCTTTTCCGGAACCATGAACTACTTCGCCTTCGCGATGCCCGTCAAAGGATTCCTGGTTGATGACATGATGACGGGAGACGCCTTTGTCCGGATGCTGAAGGATCGGATGGATCGCTACGCTCCGGCGAATCGATACGGTCTTCTGAACCTGGTTGATTCTCACGACACACCACGCATCGCGTCGATGATTGCAAATCGTGAAAGCCGCTATACAGAGCCCGATGTGTTCGACTTCGATCGTGATTCGTCCCCGCGGGGTGGGCGAGCATTCGACGTCCGCAAGCCGGACACCCGTGAACGCCGAATTCAGCGGATGATCGCGCTGCTTCAGGCGACGCACGTGGGACCCCCGATGATCTACTACGGCACCGAGTCAGGTATGTGGGGCGCCGACGACCCCGATGACAGGATGCCAATGGTCTGGGATGACCTGGACTACGATGTACAGCGGACAGATCCTTCCGGACGCGCAGAGCGAGCCGACACGGTCGCTTTTGACCGGGATCTTTACGACTACTACCAAAAGATCTTCCGTGTCCGACACGAGCGTACTGTTCTGCGCCGCGGCGATTTCGAGCCAATCGGCTCAAGCGATTGCAGTCAATCGTTCGGGTTCGTTCGCAGTGTGGGTTCGGACCGGTCCATTGTCGTCATGAACCGGGGCAACGAGTCATGCACGTTCGATATTCCTCGACCTGCCGGGTGGAGTGGTGTCGATGTCGTCGTTTCGACGTCAAGTGACACGGACGTTCGGGTCACTGAGAATAGTGCTACCTTTGCGGTTGAGCTGGCGCCGCTAACGGCTGCTCTGCTTGAGGACTCGACAGCCATCCAATCCACTCGTGACCGGAATGAGTAGCGGCTTCCACCGGGGAATTATACTTGCGTGCACGCTTCTTGTGGCCGGCTGTGCCAGTGCGCCCGATGTACCCCGAATTCGGATCTGGCATCAGAAGATCGGTCCGGAGCGTCTGTTCTTCGAACGGGTTGTCGCCCAGTACAATGCGGACAATACGGATCACGTCGTTGAAGTGCTTTATCGCGAGACGGAGGAGGCGCGTAACCTGTTCGTGATCGCATCGGTGGGAGGGAAAGGTCCAGAACTTCTCTTTGGGCCATCGGACAACGTGTCGGTGCTGGCGCTTACGGAGTCGATCATGCCGATTGATCGTGTCCTGACGTCCGAATATCTCTCGCAGTTCAACGACGAGGGCGTACTCAGCTGGAACGATCAGCCGTGGATGGTCGCAGATCAGGTTGGCAACCATCTGATGTTCGTCTACAACAAGCGTTACATCACGGAACCGCCCGAGACGATCTCGGAAATGATCTCGATGCTCACTGAGCTCGCGAGTCGTCCCGAAGTCACGTACGGATTGACGTGGAACTACACGGAGCCTTTCTTTTTCCTTCCGTTTCTTACGGGGTACGGAGGGTGGGTCATGGACGAAGACGGTCGTCCGTCGCTGAATACGGAGGCGACGGTAAAGGCCATCCGCCTCATACTGGACCTCCGCGACAAGTACCGCGTGATTCCGGGCACGACCGATTATGACACCGCGGAGGCGACGTTCAAGGAGCAGCGCGTGGCGGCCATCATAAACGGACCGTGGTCGTGGACCGGATACGAACAGGTGGGCATCGATTACGGTCTGTCGCGCATTCCGATGAACGACGAAACCGGATTGTGGAGCGCACCGGTCATCTCGTCCAAGGGTTACTGTGTGAACGCGAACGTACCCGACGAAAAGCTTCCGTTCGTTCGCCGCGTACTTGAGTATCTCACGAGTGCTGAGATGCAGGCGGCGATGGCCGCCGAACTGACGACGATTCCGGTCATGACGTCCGTCCGCGAATCGGAAGTGATGAACGAGAACCCGCGGCTCAAGCAGTCACTTGCACAGATCGAAGTGAGCCGCCCTATGCCGATCGATCCGAAAATGCGGCAGATATGGGACGGCATGCGCGGGCCGTACCAGCTGGTGATGAACGGCGCCGTATCGCCGGAGGAAGGCGCTCGCCTGATGCAGCGCGAAGTGGAGAAACGAATCGCGGATACATTCCTGTAGAGCTATGTCGAGCGGCGGAGTTCTGGACTTATCGGTGGGAGGCAGCAGCGAAAGGCGGCGGACGCGACTGTTTCTGTTCTTCCTGCTCGGACCGACCGTAGTCCTTGTATTTGCGGTCGTAGCGTATCCGTTCTTCTTCAATGTGGTTCTGTCGCTTTCGAATATGAACATCTACCACATCCGCGACTGGGATGTGGTCGGTTTCGAGCAGTACGCGGCCGTATTTCAGGAGCCGAAGTTCTGGGAGATCCTGTTCAAGACGGTCGTGTGGACGCTCGTCAACATCATCTTTCACGTCGTACTCGGCGTGTTCCTCGCGGTCCTGTTGCATCAGAAGTTCGTGGTCGGGAAGCCGGCGTGGCGTGTGCTGTTGATCATGCCGTGGGCGTTGCCGCAGTACATCACTGCGCTCACGTGGCGCGGCATGTTCAACTACGACTACGGCGCGATAAATCTGATGATCACGAAGTACATGAATCTGTCGCCGGTCGAGTGGCTGACATCGCCACTAGAAGCCTTCTCAGCGGCCATCCTCACGAATATCTGGCTCGGTTTTCCCTTCATGATGGTGATTGCCCTGGGAGGACTGCAGTCTATTCCGGCCGAGCTATACGAAGCTGCCGACGTTGATGGAGCCTCGGCCTGGAAGAAGTTCTGGAACGTCACTGCGCCGCTGTTGAAACCGGTCATGCTTCCGGCGATCACGCTCGGCATCGTCTGGACATTCAACAACATAAACGTTGTGTGGCTGGTCTCGAATATGGGCGAGCCAAATGATCAGACCCACATCCTTGTGTCCTTTGTGTACAAGGCGGCCTTCAGTGCATACCGGTTCGGATGGGCTGCAGCCCTGTCGATGGTCATCTTCGTCATTCTGTTCACGTTCAGCCAGGTGTTTCTGAGCCGGACGGGCGCGACAAAAGCCGCCTATTAGGGAGACCATGATCAAACGGTTCGAGTCAAGGCGGTTTCTGGGAATGTTCGGTACCTATGCCGTCCTCCTGGTGTTCGCGTTTATCGCGATCTACCCGGTAACGCGAATTATCACTATTTCGCTTCGCCCGGGCGATCAGCTGTTGTCTACGTCTCTCGCCATGATTCCTGAGGGCGCGTCGCTGAAGAACTATGTGCATCTCCTGACGGAGACGCAGTTCCTCCGGTGGATGCTGAACTCGCTTGTCGTGTCTCTGGTTGTGACGGCAACGGGCGTCGCGTTTGCGTCGACGGCCGGCTATGCGCTATCGCGGTATAAATTCTCCGGCAAAGGCGCGATGCTCAGCGGCTTGCTCGTCACGCAGATGTTTCCGGCCACGATGCTTCTGCTTCCCCTCTACGTGGTGCTGATCAAGTTGCACCTGCTGAATTCGTATCTGGGGATTGTCATCATCTATACCGCCACGGCGTTACCGTTTTGCGTGTGGCAGATGAAAGGCTACTACGACACCATTCCGTTCGCGCTCGAAGAGGCGGCTCGCATTGACGGCGCGACTCCATGGCAGACGTTTACCAGGGTGATCCTTCCGCTCGCGGCACCCGCACTGGTGATCACCGCGCTCTTCTCGTTCATGACGGCGTGGAACGAGTATGTGGTCGCGAATGTCGTTCTGCAAGACACCGAGCTGTACACGCTGCCCCTCGGGCTGAAGATGTTTCAGGGGAGCATGCAGACACAGTGGGGCCTGTATGCGGCCGGTTCGATGCTGGTCTCGGTGCCGGTCGTTGCGCTCTTCCTCATTCTCAGTCGCTTCCTCATTTCCGGATTGACGCTCGGCGCTGTTAAGGGATGACCGTCCCGTGGCGCTCTGTACGGTGTCAACCGACCTGCCTTTCGCCTCCCGTTCTCCATTCACCCGGTTGGAACAGTAGTCCGACAGGCGCCACCAAGACGTTGTAGAGCGCGTACAGTAGCTCCCACACCGGTTGGAGGTTCAGGAGATCCCGCTCACCGAAGACGGCGGCCGGGCGGGCGAGGGCGGCTCGCTGTATGATGAGGCGACCGGCCAGCAGCGCGAGTCCCGGCAGACCGGCCACAATGGGCGCCAGCCACATCGCGTGTCCTGTGACGTGAAATGCCAGCAGGTGGGCCTTGACGGACGGACGGTAGTATCGGCCGGCAGAGGCGTGACGCCGCTTCTGCCGGATCCACTCTGACCAGCTCTCGGGCGCGGCAGTCGGTACCTGACTCTCCCGCTCGTGCATGTGCAGTACCGAAGCGCCGCGTCGTGCGGCCTCCTGAACGAGCAGATCATCATCGCCACTCAACAGGTGCGCGGAGTGATCGAATCCGTCGATGCGACCAAAGAGTTCTTTCGAATAAGACAGATTGCGCCCAACCGCCATGTAGGGACGGCCCAGGCCGATGGCGGCGGCTGTCAGGTAGCCGGTCAGAAACGTCTCATACCGCGAGACTGCGTTGACCATTCCGGCTTCCCGCTCAAACGGGCTGTAGCCTGCCACCACCGTGTCGCGGTCGGTCGAACAGGCGGCGAGTGAGCTCAGCCAGCCGGCACGGGGATGGCAGTCAGCGTCGGTGAATGCCAGACGCTCGAACGCGGCTTCCTCGATGCCAGCCCCGAGTGCATTCTTCTTTCGTGGTTCCGCCGGCGTCGTTGCGACAAGCCGGAATCGGTCGTCCGAACGAGCCTGTTTTCGGACGATGTCAGCCGTGGCATCCGTGGAGCCATCATCGACGATCAGAACCTCAAAGCGATCGTAGGTTTGAGCAGCCAGGGATGCGAGGAGGGCCGGCAGTCGATCGGCCTCGTTACGTGCGGCGACGATCACCGAGACTGGCACTGCAGTGGTCGATGGCGCGGTCGCGGTGCGGCGGAGCTGCCGCCGGAAGCCCAGAGTCAGGATGGTCCAGTACCCGATCTGAACGGCGAGGCAAAACGAGAATACGATGAAAGCGGTCAACGTGAGCCGTACCCCGGCTTCTCGCCGGTCAATGTCAAAAACAAGCAGGGTCGATTGTGTATCTTCCCTGTCCTCAATTCCCATTCGCTAGTCGATGGTTTCTGACAGCACCGATACCCGGCCGAAGAAGTGGCCTGCCCTGGGGCGATTCTGGACCGTGCCCAATATACTGACGATGAGTCGGCTGGTCCTCGCCGCCTGTGTCACGTACCTGATTCTAACGAACGGGTCGCTCGTCTGGTTGTTTGTGCTGCTGGCTCTGGCTATGGCGACCGACTGGTTCGACGGGCAGATTGCGCGATGGTCGCACACCGTGTCGGAATGGGGTAAGGTCCTGGATCCGATGGTCGACAAATTCAGCGCAGGCCTCGTCGTTCTGGCGCTGTTCATCACCGGCCAGCTTCCAGGCTGGTATCTGGGATTCATCGCAGGCCGCGACCTGTTGATTCTGCTCGGTGGATTGGTACTCGTGCGACGCACCGGCCGGATCGCCGTCAGTATGTGGTCGGGGAAGGTCGCGGTCACGGCAGTCGCCATCACGGTCCTCGCTGCCCTGCTTCGCGCCGACCCGCCGATCCTGAACTTCTGTATCTGGACGTCCGCGGGTCTACTGGTATACTCGTACATCAGATACCTCGTGCGTTTCTTTCGATTCCTCAGTTACGGTGCCGTGCCGCATCTGAATCTGGACGAGGAGTTGGTGGAAGAGGACAAGGTAGAAGCAGTATAGACGGCAACACACGGGCTTCCAGTGCGTTCGTGTGTCCACTCAAGATGCAATGTCCATTTCACGTAGCTGATGGCACTCTTCAACAAGACTCAGAGAGCGGAGGCAGAGGCCGAAAAACTCGCCGAGGGCCTGGAGAAAACGCGGTCCAGTATTTTCGGAAAATTGAATCGGATCGTTCGCGGAAAGGACGCCGTCGATGATTCCGTGCTGGATGAGCTGGAAGAATTACTGGTAACGAGCGACGTTGGTGTAAAAACGACGGTCGATATCGTGCATCGCGTTGAGGCTCGCGTGGCGCGTGACAAGTTCGTATCGACAAAAGAGCTCCAGCATCTGATTCGCGACGAGGTCGCCGGCCTTCTGCTCGACAGCACGGCGGAGCGGCCGGCCGACTTTGACGCATCCCTTCCGAATCGCCCGCATGTTATCATGATCGTGGGCGTCAACGGTGTTGGAAAGACGACGTCGATCGGGAAGATTGCACATCGATACAAGCAGGCCGGACGCAAGGTAGTGATCGGAGCCGCCGACACATTCCGTGCCGCCGCCATCGAACAGCTCGAGGTGTGGGCCACACGCGCCGGAGTCGATTTGATCAAGCAGCGGCACGGTTCCGATCCGGCCGCCGTGGCGTTCGACACGTTGGCTGCTGCGAACAACCGGAATGCAGATGTCGTCATCATCGACACTGCGGGCCGGCTGCACACGAAGGGCGGATTGATGGACGAACTCTCGAAAATCAAGCGGGTCATGGATCGGCAGGTCGACGATGCGCCGCATGAGGTACTCCTGGTACTCGACGCATCCACGGGGCAGAACGCGATTCGTCAGGCAGAGGAGTTCACGAGAAGTGTGGACGTGACAGGCCTGGTGCTGACGAAACTCGACGGAACCGCCAAAGGAGGCATTGTGATTGGCATTTCCAACGAGTTCGGAATACCCGTAAAATATATCGGTGTGGGCGAGACGATCGACGACCTGCAAGTCTTCGACAAGAGGCGGTTCGTCGACGCTCTATTCGGCTGATTTGGCGTCCATTCGATAGACTTTGGGGACCATTCGTGTCGAGAATTCTACCGTCTATCTTTGCGAACGTAGCGGTTTCAGGGATTTTACCGATATTCGTGGGTGCAGGCTTCCTCGCGGAAGTATCTACGATGCACCGAAGTTACACGGGGCTCAACGGCATTTCATGACGCATCGATACGACTCGGCTCTCTACGTCATCCTCTGTTTCGTCACCCTGGCGCTGGCCGTTCGTCCGGTATCGGTGATGGGACAGGTGGATGCCATCGACCTCGATATCGAGGCGATCAGTCTGATGGCGCAGACGCGCGATGCAGGGTCCCGGGTCGATGTATACACCCGAGTCCCTTTTACCGAACTGGCGTTTCAGCCCTCTCCGGAGGGCTTCGTCGCGAGGTATCGGATTGCAGGCGAGATTGTTGAGCTCGGAGCAGATGGTCGGCGCGGCAATCCAGTCAGGAGCCCGGTCTGGGATCGAACCGTGAATGTGCCCAGTTTCGGCGAGACAAAAGACAGGACGCGATTTGACTACACGACGCAGACCGTCCTGCTGAGACCAGGGCGGTACGCGGTCGAGCTCTCTCTCCAGAGCGAGGACGGCGCAACCTCGTTCGTCAAGGAAACCGAGATCGAGGTCAAGGGCTTCGACGCTCCGATATCCATCAGCGATCTGCTTCTCCTGGAAGAGTACGACGTTGAGTCATCGCAGATGCTGCCGAGTGTATCAAACCGCCTGGGATCCGATCAACTCGGCTTTTCCCTGATGTACGAGGTCTACGTGCGTCAGCCGCGGTCGGTGCGTATTTCACGCCAGGTATTTCTTGCCCCGGACGGCATGACCGCTGGGGAAACGCCTGCAGACGAGATGGAATCTGAAGAGATCGTGTTCGTTGATGCGGAAACGAAATTCCTGGAAGCCCGCCGAAGCCAGCACATCGTCACGATTCCGACCAACGAACTCAGGCTTGGTGGATATCTCGTGCGGGTTTCTTTAGAGGACGAAGACGGCAACGTGTTCGACGTGGCGGAGAAGTCATTCACGGTCGACTGGATGGGGCTAGCCGATCACATCATGGATGTCGATGAGGCGATCGCCCAGCTGCAGTATATCGCCAAGCGGAAGGAGATACGACACATCCTCGAGCCCGAGTCGAAGTCCGAGCGGCTGGCACGCTTCCAGGAGTTCTGGAGAAAGCGCGATCCGTCGCCAGGCACACGACGAAACGAGCGCATGGAAGAGTATTATCATCGCGTATCTCACGCGAACCGGCGATACGGCTCCCTCATTGATGGCTGGAAGACCGATCGCGGGCAGGTGGTCGTCTTGTTCGGAGAACCGGACTTCGTTGAGAGTCACCCATACAATTTCAACGTCGAGCCCTACGAGATCTGGTTTTACTACAGCATAGGTCGCCGCTTCATCTTCGTCGATCGAACAGGTCTCGGTGACTACCAGTTGCTCGTGCCGATCTGGGATGAACGCACGCGCCTTCGGTAGTTGTGCCGGATATTCGCTATCGTGAAGGGTGTCTGATTTCCAGGCATCCTTTTCTTGTTTTCAGTCCGTCCACCATCTAGCGTGCGCCATGTCTTTGCGGATCGTGTTCATGGGAACGCCGGAGTTTTCGGTACCCTCTCTCGAGCGTCTCGTGGAAGAAGGCTACGGGCCCGTAGCCGTTGCCACCGTTCCGGACGTGCCAGGGAGAAGAGGGTCAAAGCTGCAGACCTCTGCGGTCAAGCGGGCGGCATTGCGCCTCGGGATCGACAAGGTGATGCAGCCCGAGTCGGTGAAGGACCCTGCATTCGCTGCGGATGTCGTAGACCTGGCCGCGGACGTGATTGTCGTAGTGGCGTTCAAGATTCTTCCACCGGCGGTGTATGAAGCCGCCCGACTCGGAGCGTTCAATCTGCACGGCTCACTTCTTCCCAGGTATCGTGGTGCTGCACCCATCCATCATGCGGTGCTGAACGGTGACCGGACGACGGGAGTTACGACGTTCTTTCTGAAGCAAAAGGTCGACACGGGAGACGTAATTCTAAGGCGTGAAATGTCTATTGGTCCGGACGAGACGACGGGTGACGTCCACGACCGGATGATGACCCTGGGCGCTGAGGCCGTTGTCGATACCGTCCGGTTAATTGAACTCGGCGATGTGCCCTCGCTTCCACAGGACGACACGCTTGCCAGCCCCGCGCCGAAAGTATTCCGCGCCCACGCGGAGATTGACTGGAATCTGCCGGCGGCGAAGGTCCACAACCACATTCGAGGGATGTCGCCGGTTCCGGGAGCGTTCACGCATCATGGCGACGTCATTCTGAAGGCTCTGAGGTCGCGCCGTCGCAGCGAAAGCGGTGCGCCCGGCGAGGTGCTTGGTTCGGAAGATGAAATGATTGTCGCCTGTGGAGACGGTGCGGTTGAGATCATGGAGCTCCAACTGGAGGGCCGTCGCAAGATGAGCGCCAGAGAGGCACTACGAGGATACCGTCTGACCAGAGGCGAATTACTTGGTCGCCCGGGGCGCCAGGCGGCCCGATAAACGTCCTTGGCACAGCGGTTGAATAGGCACTTGATGATTGTGTTGGATATATTTGACGCCCGCGGGAGGAGTTGATTTCATCACGCTTCAGACCTGTCCACCTGCTACTCCGATGATGGGTCCTTCTCGCGGCTAAACCAGAACTGAGCTATCCAGCGAGACTACGTCCACTCCATGGAGCAGGATCCTCGACTCTCGATACAGAACTGGACGCCTCCGTTCGTGCCTCCTCTGCTGCGCGCACTTGAGCGTCTTAACGAGCGAGATGCGATCACGCCTGCCGGGCTCACTGCCCGCGCAAACGACAACCTTATCGGGCAGCTCGGCGTATCGTCCGAAGTGGTGGAACGTACGTTCTCTCACGGCGCCCTGGGTGTTGCCGTGGATCACACCGTACTGTTTGATGGCTTCGCCTTGCTGATTCCCGTGAGGGATGGCATCGCCGTCGCAATACGTGACAGTCCAGACCGGGTCTCTCGATTGGTGTTTGAGGGTGAAGACTATTGCTGGTCGTTCGATGCCGGGTCGATCGACTCTGTGACACCCGAAACCCCCTGGTGGGCCCAGGTCGTTATGCGTGTGCTCCACGCGCTCGATGGCATTACACGCCAGGTGGACATATCTGTCGTAAGCACGATCGTGCCATCGTGCGAGGAGTCGTACGGAGCTGCACTTGCTGTATCGTGCCTGCGGACATTGCAGTCAGTCTTCGCTCTTGCGCTGGGAGACGAGGAGGTGTTCTCCATCGCGACGCAAGCGATTGTCGAGTCAACAGGCCGGCCATGCAGCATTGCGTATGCCATCGCGTCGGACGCCGCAATTGCCGATTCGTTCATGGCGATTGATGTGAAGACCGGGCGTCACACGGATTTCCCGGTGGCGCTTCACGACGAAATTGCGTTCGGGTTGATAGAAACCGGTAAGCAGAAGGAGTCGGTAGCGTCGCTCCTCGAGCGTCGCCAGCAGGAAGCCGACGGGATTGCGGAACGACTGAGAAAGAAGCAGTTTCCGGAACTGGACTCCATTCGCGATCTGCAGCACAAGGATCTGGAGCTCGCCGAGAAGGCTCTCTCGCGCGGGTCGCGGCCATTGCTCAGGCACCTCGTCCGGGAGAACCAGCGCGTCCACCGTCTTATGGTGGCGGCTCGCAAGGGTGACTGGCAACTCTTCGGAGCGCTGATGTTGATGTCGCACGCGTCGCTGGATCGTGATTTCGGGTACACGGTGGACGAAACCGATATGGTCGTCCAACTTGCCGAGGAGAGAAGCGCCGATGGAATACACGGAGCGCGTGCGCTCGGATCCGCGGGTGCTGTGCTCATCCTGGGACGACCTTTCGTGGTTCCGGCCTTTCTGGATGAAGCGAAGGTCGCGCTCCAGGAGCAATTCGGAATAGCCGCAAATACCGTACTTTTGTAGCTTCGTTGTGAAGTACGGAGTGGTAGTGGCACAAGACGCCAGAAGAGCGAGTGTATGAGTGATTTCGACATTGCGGCAGTAAACGAACGAATTGCCAGTGAGAGCAGGTTTGTGGATGACCTGGTATCCGAGATCGGCAAAGTTGTTGTCGGACAACGATATATGATCGAGCGGCTGCTGATCGGGTTGCTGGGAGAGGGCCACGTGCTGCTGGAAGGCGTGCCGGGGCTTGCCAAGACGCTGACCGTCAGTTCCCTCGCACGGTCGATTGGCACCGGATTCCAGCGAATACAGTTCACGCCTGACCTGCTGCCGGCGGACCTCCTCGGAACGCTCGTGTACAACCAGAAGGATGGTGACTTCTTTATTAAGAAGGGACCGATCTTTTCGAATATCATTCTGGCGGACGAGATCAACCGTTCGCCGGCGAAAGTGCAGAGCGCCCTCCTGGAGAGCATGCAGGAGCGGCAGGTGACGATCGGAGAAACCACGTTTCCACTGGAGGAACCCTTTCTGGTACTCGCTACACAGAACCCGATCGAGCAGGAGGGCACCTACCCGTTACCGGAAGCGCAGGTCGACCGCTTCATGATGAAGATCAAAGTCTCGTATCCCACCCGGAAGGAAGAACTGGAGATCATGCGGCGCAATGCCCGGACCGGAGACAAAGCGGTTGTCAGGGAAGTCGTAACGCCAGCGCAGATTCTGAAAGCGAGGACCGTCATCAACGATCTCTACGCAGACGATCGAGTCGAGCAATACATGGTGGACCTGGTCGTCGCTTCGAGAGAGCCGGCCGCTTACAAACTGGCCGATCTTGCTCCCCTCATTCAGTACGGTGCCTCGCCACGTGCATCGATTAATCTCAATCTGGCCGCGCGCGCTCATGCGTTTCTGCGCCATAGGGCGTACGTGACACCGGAAGATGTTCGTTCTATAGCGATGGACGTCCTTCGCCACCGCGTCGCGATTACGTACGAGGCTGAAGCTGAGGAGATCAACAGCGAAGATATTGTCCAGAAGATTCTCGACACCGTAGAGGTACCGTAGCAGGATGGTTCCACCGCGAATCCCCATCACGTTTTAACCGCAGATCATGCCATCTTCTCTGACGGGAATGCTGCATCAACCGATCGCGTACAAGAAGGACTCGATCACGGTACCATTTCTGATTGAAAATCTGCGGACCGTCGTCGGCGTGGAGATCGAATCCGTGAACGGACTCACCGGTGAAGGGCGCAATGTCACCGAGAGCAATCTTCATCGACCGGGGCTCGCGCTCGCCGGTTACATTGATCTGTTTACCCACCAGAGAGTGCAGGTCCTGGGGAATACGGAGAACCAGTTTCTGATGTATCTCGAAGCCAGGGATCGTTCAAAAGCGTTCCGCAACCTGGTCAAATTCCCAGTGCCGTGCATCTTCCTGACGGAAGGAAATAAGCTGCTCAAGTCGCTCGTCAACATAGCGACGCGGGCGGACATACCGATCTTCAGGACGCCGCTGCCGTCGACGGAGTTCATGTCCGTACTCCGCGACTTCCTGATCGATCAGTTTGCACTCCAGCAGTCAATCCACGCCTCGCTCGTTGATGTATACGGCATCGGAATGCTATTGATGGGGAAAGCCGGAATCGGGAAAAGCGAGGTTGCGCTCGACCTGGTCGAGAGGGGCCACCGCCTAGTTGCGGACGATGTTGTGATCGCGACCCAAAAAGAAGAGAACCTGTTGATGGGTTCGGGCACGGATCTCGTTCAGCACTTCATGGAGATTCGTGGTCTCGGCCTGGTGGACGTTCGCGCCATGTTTGGCATTCGCGCAATCCGGTTTCAGAAGAGAGTCGAAGTCGTCGTAAACATGCACGTCTGGGATCCGGACGAAGAGTATACGCGGCTTGGAATGGTCGAGGACGAGTACGAGATTCTCGGCGTGAAGCTTCCACTCGTGAAGCTTCCGATCACGCCTGGAAAGAATGTGACCGTGTTGTGTGAGGTGATCGCCATGAACCATCTTCTTGCACACTATGGATACAATGCAGCGGAAGTGTTCGCGCAGCGGCTGTCAGAGCGAATCGAGGACAACTCGAAGGGTGTGCCGAAGCGTGGCATTGAGTACTTCGAGCACGATTACGAGTAGCAGAGTGCGGTGTGAAGTGCTCACCGGCCCGATTCGCACATACTGAATAAACCCTACCAATTATGATCGGCAAGACAGTAGCTCAATACGAGATCATCGAGCAACTCGGAGCAGGCGGCATGGGCGTCGTCTACAAGGCTCGCGACACCAAACTCGATCGAATTGTTGCGCTGAAATTTTTGCCGGTCGCGGTGAGTACGGATGCCGCCGTAAAGGAGCGGTTCATCCAGGAGGCGAAGGCGGCGTCTTCGCTCGACGATCCGTACATCTGCACGATCCACGATGTGGCGGAGGCGGAAGACGGACAGTTGTTCATCGTGATGGCCTTCTACGACGGAAATACGCTCAAGTACACGATCGACGACATGACGATGAGCGCTGCGGAGGCCTGCAGCATCGCCCGGCAAATGGCACTTGGGCTGGGTGCGGCGCATGACGCGGGTATCGTTCATCGCGACGTCAAGCCGGCCAACGTGATGGTGACGTCAAAGGGCCGGGTGAAGCTTCTGGACTTCGGTGTTGCCAAGCTTGGCGAATCGTCGATGTTGACGCGCGAAGGCTCTACAATCGGAACGGCAGCGTACATGTCGCCAGAGCAGGCTCGTGGCGAGAGCGTGGATTCGCGTTCGGACATCTGGTCGATCGGCGTCGTTCTCTACGAGATGCTATCGGGTGGTCGCCCGTTTGGAGGTCCGTATGAGGCGGCCATAGCGTATTCGATTCTCAACGAGGAGCCCGCGCCGCTCACGGATGTGCCGGAGGAGATCGTTAACATCGTCAGCAAGGCATTGTCGAAAGATGTCGATACCCGGTACCAGTCGGCCGTCGAGATGGCGAATGATCTGGCGGAATTTTCAGGAGACGCCGTGCTTCAGACGGCGATCAGGCCGTCCGTCGGCCGGTCCAACGCGGCTGTCCCTGGCTTGCAGGGCATTGTTCTTAGGTTTTGCATCGGAGCAGCGGTGGTTCTAGGAGTTCTGTACGCTACGATGATCGCGTTTGGTCTCCCGGGCTGGGTATTCCCGGCAGGCGTGCTTCTGGCTCTGGTGGGGCTTCCAATCGTTCTCTACGGCGCTTCACTCGACCGAAAGCGCGCCTCACTCAACACGGGAGAGCGCCAGAAACTGACCGGTTTGAGGGCGTGGCTTACGACGAAGCGCGCCTATCAGGGCGGCATACTCGCAGGCGCTGGACTCATCGCCGTGGTACTCGGATTTGTAGGACTCAGGACGGCCGGCGTCGGCCCCTTCGCCACGCTCATCAGTGGCGGAACGCTATCGGAGCAGGATCTGCTCATTGTAGCAGATTTCCACAACCAGACCACCGACCCGACCCTCGGCCTCACGGTGACGGAAGCGTTCCGTATCGACCTCTCGCAGTCCACTGCAATACGTTTGATGGACCGGTCGGCTGTCCAGTCGGCGCTTCAGCGAATGGAGATCAACCCGGACACGACGCTCACATCGAGCCTGGCGCTGCAACTCGCCGAGCGGGAGGGCGCAAAGGGGATCATCGAAGGGGACATCAACGCTGCCGGAGCAGGGTTCATTCTTAACGCCCGCATTATGTCGGGAGTTGATGGCTCTCAGCTGGCGGCGTACCGCGAGAGTGCCCGATCCGATGTCGACATTCTTGATGCCATTGACCGGCTTTCCGCCAAGCTGAGGGAAGAGATTGGCGAATCTTTGGTCAACATTCGATCGGGCGAAGCGCTAAGTCAGGTGACGACCTCGAATACCGAAGCGCTACGACTGTTTACCGAGGCTGACGAGGTCGCGAGTGCCGGTCGGTTCGAGGATGCTCTCGGATTGATCCGGCGCGTTATTGCGATGGACTCGAACTTTGCGATGGCCTATCGCAAGAAGGCCGTGCTGCACTCCAACCTCGGTGATCGTGACGACTCCTCGAAAGCTGCTATCACGAAAGCCTATGGACTCCGGGATCAGCTTCCGCTCCGCGAGCGCCTGCTCGCCGAAGCCTACTACGCATCCGAAGTGACGGAAGATCGGGACGAGGTGACGAGGTTGTACGAGGAGGTTCTTCGGCGGTACCCCTACGACCGTGTGGCGCTCAACAACGTGACGCTCGAGTATCGCCGGCAGAAGCGGCACGAGGAGTCGATTCCCCTGCTCAGGAGAGCTCTTGAGGTAGAGAACGCCTCTGTTTTTCGGCGGAACCTCGTCATCAATTATGCCGCTCTGGGCCGACTGGATGACGCTGAGCACGAACTTCAGGAGTTTGAAGCCAACATCCCGGGCCTGAGCAGCTCCGCGGATCTGTTTGGGCTGACGGCATATCTCAAAGACGATTACGAATTGGCCGAGGCGTGGACCGATTCGATGGCCGCACGGGCCGTCGGTATTCCGGAAGAGATGGGTGCGCTGGAGAGGAAGAATCATCTCCTGAGGGCTCGCGGAAGGATTGCGGATGCCAGGCCGTACCGTGATAAGCTGCGAGCGATGCGGCGGGAGCGGTTTGCATCGCCAGATCAAGACCCGCTCAAAAGGAAGGGCGACTCGCTGGGCGGGGTCATGGGCTACGAACATCAGGTAGCCCTTATGACGGGGGATACGAGAAGGTGGAAAGCCGCCTTTGATGAAGGATTGAGTTTCGCGGAGGAGAATAATCTGATCGAAGATGACGACGATCCCTACGCATGGTTCGCGATGACGCACGTGACGCTCGGCTTTCATAAAGAAGCATTGCCGTGGGTGGTGCGGCACGAAGAGCATCACGCGAAAACCGGAGAGGAGTCCGAGCCGTGGGGTCGGGCTGTGGGGGCCTATGTCAGGGCGCTAAACGATGACAAACAAGTCGAGAGTGCACTGGCTGAGATCGATGCGGCCCGCGATGAGATCGCCTGCACGCGTTGCTTTCATGACTGGCAGGGGAACCTGGAGGAGAAAAGGGGGGCACTGGACGCAGCAATCAAGCACTACGTGCAGTTTACGTCGGCGATTGACATCTTCGCTTTGCCCTGGAACAAGGACACCGAAGCGATAGCACTGTTCAAACTGGGCTCGCTCTACGAGGAACGCGGCGACACTGACGAGGCGATCGCGGCCTACACGCGAATGGCAGAGCGGTGGAAGGATGCCGATGCGGTGCTTCAGCCACAGGTAGCGGAGGCAAGACGGCGGATAGAGACGCTGCTGGATCGGAAGGCCCAGGAGGGGTAGGCGTATGCGACTCGTCAGTTTGTTGCTGCTCGGTGTGTTTCTCGTTGCGCCGGGGTCCGCTCAGGTCAACTCAGTCGTGGGGCAGGAAGAGCCGTTGCCTCTGCCCACGGAATGGGAGACCTACTTCGTCATGTTGATTCGTCCGGGCCCCGTTGTGGAATGGCAGAGGGAGGCACTTCAGGAGCTGATGAACGAACATATTCAGTACCAGCTTCGGCTGCAGGCCGATGGGCGAGCGATTGCGGCGGGAGGTGTGGCTCCGGACTCTACGGCTGCGGCATCTCTTGTTGGCTTCACGCTGCTGCGGGCGTCGTCTCTCGAAGAGGCGAAGGCATGGGCGGAGGCTGATCCGGCTGTGGCCGCAGGTCGCTTTTCCGCCGAGGTGAGGACGTGGTACGTGCCGGCAGGACGGCTGTCCCGGCCCGACTGAGCAGGTCGTTCAGCGCGGGCGTTGCTCTCGCACAACGATCAGGACCAATCGTCTCCGCGAGGAGACCCTGGTCGACGTGGCGATCCGGGCGGTGGGGTAAGATGTGAGGTCTCAGATTGCTCGCTCGCTGCCACTCGCTCGCAACGACAGTGCGGGAACCAGTCTCACGCTCGCTCGCCAGGCCAATGATCATCGTCTTCGCGAGGAGACCCCTGGTCGACGTGGCGATCCGGGCATGGGGTCAGATGCGACGGTTCAGATTACTGCACTCGCTATCAACCCCGCGCAACGACAGTGCGAGAACCAGTCTCACGCTCCCTCGCCATGGTGCTGAGCTATCGTCCTCACGCCGTCTCCAGCGTCTCCTCGAACCGAACACCCACCAGACTGGAGACGCCCTGCTCTTGCATCGTCACACCATACATACGGTCGGCCGCCTCCATCGTGCGCTTGTTGTGCGTCACAAGGATGAACTGCGTCGTCTCCGAGAACTTTCGGATCAAATGCATGAAGCGGGTAATGTTCGCGTCATCGAGCGGCGCATCCACCTCGTCGAGGATGCAGAACGGACTTGGCTTGACGAGGTAAATCGCGAACAGAAGCGCGATGGCCGTGAGGGTCTTCTCACCACCGGAGAGCTGCGCGAGCACGCTCGGACGCTTTCCGCGCGGGCGGGCGAACACCTCGATTGCTGACTCGAGCGGATCAGCCTCGTCGACCAGCACAACGTCAGCCGCTGCTTCACCACCGAACAACTCCCGAAACAAGTCGGCAAAGTTCGTACGGATTGCCTGGAAGGTCTCGTCGAATCGGGTGGCCGCAGTCGTGTTGATCTCCGCGATGGTCTCGAGGAGCGTTTCTTCGGCTTTCTCGAGGTCGATGAGCTGGGCGGAAATGAAATCGAATCGCTCCTTCTCCGTTTCGTACTCATCGAGCGCGAGCGCGTTCACGGGGCCCATGGACCGGATTCGGTCGCGTAGGTCGTGCACCTTGTCCCGGGTCTCGACCTCCGTCATGCCCTCCGGGATCTCGATTTCGGCCGTCTCCAGATTTACGTCGAAATCGATCTTGACGTGCTCGAGCAGATCTTCCAGACGTGTCTGGATTTCGGCTTTTCTGACCGCACGCGTATTTTCTTCGCGAATTCGCTCCTCGCGTGTCTGTCGCACTTTTCGCAGCTCGGCTTCGAGGCTCGAAATAGTCGACCTCGTTTCCATGACCTCATCCTTCGCCGCAGAGACCGTCGATTCGAGATCGGGTCGATCCTCCCGGACGGAGGAGAGCTTGTCGCGAAGTACGTCGCGCTTTTCCGTCTCGGAAATGGCCGTCTCCTCCAGCTGCGTCAGTTCTGTTGTGAGCCGTTCGGCGCGCTCTGAGGTTTCATCGATCTGGTTGCCGGTTCGCTCGATGTCGCGCTCCAGGTTCTCGACTTCGTTCCGCTTCTCGAGTGCAAGAAGGTTCGCTTCGCTGAACGCGGTAAGCGCCGCACGACTCAAAGCCTCGGCCGCGTTGAATCTTTCCTCAACGTCTGCGCGGAGGTCGCTCTTCTCAACAAGATCCATGCGGGTCTTGTCGACGGCCACCTTGTGATCTTCTATTTCACCTTCGGTGCGGGCTATCGTATCGCGAATCGTCTTTTGCCGATCGGCGAGCTCACGAACACGGTCGTTGAGAGAACCCAGCTGAAACTCGACTCTTGCCAGCGCCTTGTCGACCTCAACGGCCGTCTGCTCGGCCTGTGCAAGAGCCATTCGTTTGTCGGCGAGCTGGTCCTGCTCCAGACGGCGTTTCAGTTCGTCAACCTTCGACGCGCAGACAGCCAGCTCTCGATCGTACTCCTGCAATCGCTCGCGCGCGGCGTCAAGTTGTTCGCGGCGGCCAAGTCGTGCTGCCGAAGTCGACGTGCCCGGCTGATCGCTGCCTCCGAATACTATGCCGCGGACATCGACCCATTCACCTGTTCGGCTGAAGACACGATATCCGTCCTCAAGACGCCGGGCCACCTCGGCCGCCTCGTCGGTCGAGTCCGTGACGACACAATTGTGAAGCAGCACCCTGATCAGGGGTCGGTATTCGTCCGCGATTCGTGTTAGGTTCTCCAGTAGCTCACCGTGGGAAGTGGTAGCAAGCTCGAGTCGCCCGGCGGCCTTTTCCAGCCGTGACAGGATGAGGAATGTCGCACGGCCTTTACCCTGGCGGCGAAGGCTGACCATGGCTTCACCGGCTTCGGTCTCCGTACCTACCACGATGCAGGACGCCATGTCGCCCAGCGCAGCATCAAGTGCAAGGCGGTCGCGCTCATGGCACGAGACGAGGTCGGCCACCGTCTTCAACTCTGCTCCCGACTGACTCGACTGCTCTGCCAGGAATTGCACCGCCTCCGAGAAGTCCTCGTACGAGGTCACGAGACTTCCGAGAAGCTGCTCTTCAGTTGCTGCGGCCTCTCGCTGTTTCTCGATGCGGCGTAATACGTTAGTGGCTTCTTCGACTTCCTGTTCCAGGGCGCGGCGCTCCGTCTCAGCCTGGCTGACGGCTTCCCTTCCCTCAGCAAGCGCACGATGCTTCTCATCGGCCACGTCCGACGCGGTCGCTACTTCACCTGCAAGTGTCTCTGCCGCGGTAGAGAGTTCGGTTGACTGTACGAGACATGATTCACCGTCTTGCTCGAGCAGCTCTTTTCGGCTGACGAGACGGTCGAGATTTCGCTGGGTGGCCGCCATGGTCTCGGCGGTGGAGCGCTCAAGGTCTCTTGCTTCCTGAAGGCGTGTTCGAAGGGTCTCCGCCTCTGCGCTCGTGAGGTCGCGGGTCTCTCTCGCGCGTTCCAGTTCGTGAAGGAGGCGTTCGAGTTCCGGCCGGGTGGCGGTCAGCAACTGATCGAGCCGGATGACCGACGATTTCAGTGTTCCGATCCTGTCGAGGGCCTCGGCCCGTTCGCGCTCGCTCCGAACCCTGTCCCGTGCGACCGTCTCAAGACGCTGGCCGATGAGCCGGAGGTCCGCTTCGATCCGCCGAACTTCCTCGAGATGACTTTGCAGGCCTGCCTCGCGCGTGACGAGAATTTCCTCTTTCTTGATCTGGTCGATACGGAGTGACTCGAGATCTGCCTCGAACTGAGACTGCCGGGCATTCTGACCTTCGAGGTCATCGTGCAGGTCTCGCATCTCGCCGTCAATGGTCAGTCCTTGTTGGTTCAGGCGGGTGAACTCGAGAAAGGAGAAAGCGAGTTCCAGCGTTCGCAGTTCGTCTTCAAACTCCTTGTACCGAGCCGCCTTGTTCGCCTGACGCTTGAGGCTGCGGACGCGCTTGTCGATTTCGTCGACCAGGTCGCGCAGACGCGTGAGGTCGGCCTGAGTCGAGTCGAGCTTGCGCATCGTCTGCGTCCGGCGAAGCTTGTACTTGGTGATGCCTGCCGCTTCTTCGAATAGTCGCCGGCGGTCCTGTGCATTGTCGGACAGGATCTCCTCGATCATCTTGAGTTCGATCACGGAGTAGGCCCCGGCACCCATGCCCGTGTCCATGAAGAGGTCGGTGATGTCCTTGAGTCTGCACTGGACGCCGTTGAGCAGATACTCGGATTCGCCGGAGCGAAAAAGGCGCCGCCCGATCGTGACTTCCGCATATTCTACGGGCAGGATACCGCGCGTATTCTCGATCGTGAGTTTGACCTCGGCCATGCCGAGGGGTCGTCGTTTGGATGTCCCGTTGAAAATGATGTTTTCCATTTTCTCGGAACGGAGCACGCGTGCGCGTTGCTCACCTACGACCCAGCGGACGGCGTCAACGATATTGGATTTGCCGCATCCGTTCGGCCCAACTACGGCTGTGACGCCTGGATCGAATTGCAGATCGGTTCGACCCGCGAAGCTCTTGAAGCCATGCAGGTCCAACTTGCTTAGGTACATATTGGCGGAACTGTGAGAGCGTTGATTTACTCTGCCGGTGGGGGGATCTGGCAGACGGCACCGTGGTGCCTGGTTTGGACGACGACCTCCAAAGAAACGGAGTTTATAGCCGTTTTGCAAGCAATATGGCGTTGCCGATGGGTCGTGCCATCGATTGACGCAGCCTGTTGTAAATGCTGCGCTTGCAGACTCGACTCGCTAAACGTCTTTACTCCGATAGCCGTTATTGCTCGGATACATGGCAAGATTGAGGGCTCGGACAGAAAGAGGGAGGCCCGTCGCGCCCGCCATCGGCGCCTGATCATCCGGGTTCTCGTTGCCGACGCCGGGATACCCTCCGCGGTTAACAAGGAATTCGTCTGGCAGGCGGCCAGCGATACAAAAAAGTCCCCCCGCAGCCACCTGCGGAGGGACTCTCAATGACCAACTCCGAGATCCTATGCTCCAGCCATCTCGCACTTGTTCTCCAGCTCCCCTGCAATGGACCCTGGCATCGTCATGTTCTTCATGAAAGCGATCTTGCCGGCATCCTCGAAATACATCTTCATGCGGTACATCGCGTCCACCATCCGGATCGCGACGCCGTCATCGGTGGCTGTCACAACCAGCTCGATGGGATATGCTCCGGCGTGCGCCAGTCCCGGACACGCAAAGCCGTCCCGCTCGGAATCTTCACCCGCTCCGACGATCTCAAACGACTTCGAATCCAGCGGCGTGCCGGTCGTCCCGAACAGGACCGTCTGGTACTGGGCCAGATCCACTCTGAATGAGAGCCCCGTACCCCACTTCTCGCCGGGACGACGAAGTCCTTGCTCTACCAGGTTCGCAACTTCGTTGAGTGATCGGCCCGGTATCAGAGCAACATCCTTGACCTTGCCGTCGAACCTTCCGCCTGCCATCACGCCCATTGTTCGCCCGATGTATCCCTTGCTCCTGACCTGGCCATACTGCCTGACGCTTTCTGAGCCCGTGACCGCATCAAGAATGGCTGTGCGCAGGCCGGTCACGTGCTGCTCTACGAAATCTGCATAGCCCGTGTCGTTCATTAATACAGTGCGGATGATATTCCGCTGGTTCACGATCGACACATGTACTCCGTCTTCATCCTCAAAGATGTTGATGCGGTCGAGGACGCCGAACGGTCCTGTGGCGTTGTTCGCCCTCATCACAACGTTTCCATAGGCGGGGCGGTGGGCGATAACCACGCTCGCGGCGTAGCTGCAGGAGGCTGGAGCACCCGGAGCGACGTTGGCGACGATTTCCCAGCCGGCACCCAGCAGTGCATCCTGAACCGCGTTTGTGATGGAATCTATCGAGCCGTCCGCCGCCCGGACGACGTATTCGTACACTCCCTGGTCCTGCGCGGACTGAGCACTCGCGGACGAGACGTTCCATCCCGTCAGGAGGAATAGGCAGAGGGATAGTGTTATCTGAAGGTATTTCATGAATGTCTGCTGCTGGTTTTTTATTCCGCAGCGAAGATAGCAGGTGCGTACGGAGCAACGTGGAAGCGCTATCCCGATACGGTAGACCGGAAATCCCCTACGCGATCGTAGGGGATTCATCAGCATCGGACACCGTCGGTCAGTTTGGGATCAGGCGTCAGCCAGTTCTTCCTCGCGAAGGATCTCGAAGACCAGTCCACTCTCGTCGGGTGCACGATCGGCCCGGACCTCGGACCCATCCTGTAGCCATCCGCCAAGAATCTCCTCAGCGAGCTTATTGGTCAGTTGACGCTGAAGCACACGCTTCAGTGGTCGAGCGCCGAACACCGGGTCAAATCCCTGACTCGCGAGCCAGTCTTTCGCGTCGTCCGTCATCTGCAGATTGATTCCGTGACTGCGCATCACGAGCGACTGGATCCGGGCAAACTGGATCTCCACGATCTCCCGAATCTGATCGCGGCCCAGTGCTCTGAACATCACGATCTCATCGATCCGATTCAGAAACTCCGGCCGAAGTTGCTTCTTCAGAAGTTCCAGTATTTCGTTCTTTATCGACTCTTGCTCAGCGGAGCCCAGCCCATCTTCGAACGCCTCCATGCGGTCGCGGATTACCTCAGAGCCGAGGTTGCTTGTCATGATGACTATGGCATTCTTGAAATCCGTCGTCCGGCCCTGGTTATCTGTGAGGCGTCCGTCGTCGAGCATCTGAAGAAGGATATTGAACACCTCAGGGTGCGCCTTCTCGATTTCGTCGAGCAACACCACTGCGTACGGCCGTCTTCGCACCGCTTCCGTGAGCTGGCCGCCTTCTTCGTAGCCGACGTATCCGGGAGGTGCACCGACAAGCCGGCTCACCGTGTGCCTCTCCTGGTATTCGCTCATGTCGATTCTGACCATGGCCTGCTCGTCGTTGAACAGGAATTCAGCGAGCGCTTTCGCGAGTTCGGTCTTTCCGACGCCCGTGGTACCCAGGAAGATGAAGGATCCGATCGGTCTCGACTCTTCCTGAAGACCTGCGCGGCCCCGGCGGACCGCGTTAGCCACGGCTTCGACGGCCTCGGGCTGACCCACGACGCGCCTCGTCAGTTCTTCTTCCATTCGGAGAAGCTTGGACCTCTCGCTCTCGAGCATGCGGGAGACGGGGATTCCGGTCCACCGCGACACGATTCCAGCAATGTCTTCCTCGTCAACCTCTTCCTTGAGCAGTGCTCCGTTCGACTGGATTTCGTCGAGGCTCTGCTTGGCCTCGATGATCTGCTGTTCGAGCTGCGGAATCTTGCCGTAGCGAATCTCGGCGACGTTGCCGTAGTCGCCACTGCGCTCAAGGCCTTCGGCCTCGATCTTTAGATTATCGATCCCTTCCTTCGCGTGCCGAATATCCTGAATGAGCTCCTTCTCTCGCGTCCAACGCGCCCGCAGTTCTGTGCGAGTCTCCTGCAGGTCGGCGAGCTGTCTCGCGATGTTCTCGAGCTTCTCCGCATCCTTGTCGCGCTTGACGGCCGCACGCTCGATCTCAAGCTGGCGAATACTGCGTTCGAGTTGATCGAGCTCCTCGGGCATCGAATCGATCTCGATGCGCATCCGGGCCGCCGCTTCGTCGATAAGATCGATGGCCTTGTCGGGCAGGAAGCGATCGGATATGTACCGGTGACTCAGTTCTGACGCCGCTACAATCGCCGCATCGGTGATACGAACGCCGTGGTGAACTTCGTACTTCTCGCGGATACCTCGCAGGATAGAGATCGTATCCTCCACAGACGGTTCCGGGATGACGACCTTCTGGAATCGACGCGCGAGTGCCTTGTCCTTTTCAAAGTGTTTTCGGTACTCGTCGAGGGTCGTCGCGCCGATTGCTCTCAACTCACCCCGCGCAAGGGCGGGCTTGAGGATGTTCGCGGCGTCCATCGCGCCCTCGGCTGCGCCCGCTCCAACGATCGTGTGGAGCTCGTCAATAAAGACGACGATCTCTCCTTCCGCCTCAGTGATCTCTTTGACGACGGCCTTCAGTCGATCCTCGAACTCGCCGCGGTACTTCGCGCCGGCAATGAGCGCACCCATGTCGAGTGCCACGATGCGCTTGTCTTTCAGACCATCGGGCACGTCGCCCTGCACGATGCGGATCGCGATGCCTTCTGCAATCGCGGTCTTCCCTACGCCCGGCTCACCAACCAGAACGGGGTTGTTCTTGGTGCGGCGGGAGAGGATCTGCAGCACACGACGGATCTCTTCGTCGCGACCGATGACCGGGTCGATCTTTCCCAGCTTCGCCAGTTCATTCAGATTGCGCGTGAAGCGATCCAGCGCATTGTACCGGCTCTCCGCATGCTGATCGGTAACGCGCTGGCTACCGCGCACTTCCTGCAGCACGTTGACAATGGAGTCCTTTGTCACGCCCTGCGACGAAAGGGTTTCACCAATAGTATCTTTTGCCTCCGCGATAGCGATGAGCAGGTGCTCGACGGCCACATACTCGTCCTTGAGCACCTTCGCCTCAGCCAGCGCCCGGTCGAAGATCTTCTTCATCTCCTGACCGAGGTATTGTCCCGATACGCTCGACCCGCTCACTACCGGCAGCTTGTCGAGTGCCTGATCCGTTCTTGCAGAAATGAGGTCCGTGCTTGCTCCCAGATGTTGGAAGAGCGATAGAACCACGCTGTCCTCATTGTCGAGGAATGCCCGCATCAGGTGAGGGGACTCGAGGCCCTGATGACTGCGAGATGAGGCAATTTCCAGCGCACGCTGGACGGCTTCCTGCGCCTTTATCGTAAACTTCTGAAGATTCATATTCATGCAGGTTGAATCGCGGGCGCGTCCCGACGTATTGGCAGAACGCTTGTCTTGCTCGTGGATTTACATTGGCATCGAAAAGCGTACCAAGAGTAGCGGCGTGACAGGATGGCAGGATACGGTCTGGGCGCGGTTCGGGCGTGCTCACTAGATTAGAGAGCGTGGATTGATTCAGGCGTCGCCATCATCACGTTATGGTATTCAGGATGAGAGTTTCGATGATTCCGATCCTTGCTGCCGCCCTTTGCGTTTTCGCGCACGTCGGCGCGGCCAAAGGTACTCCGTCAGCCCACGGCGATCCGCCGGCCGACCACCTCATCGTCACGTCACCCAACGAGGAGGTCATGGTCGTCTTCCTGCTGGTTGACGGCCGTGCGTTCTACAACGTGGTGTACGGTGAGATGGAGGTGATCGAGCCGTCGCGTCTGGGTGTGCGGCTGCGCGGTGCCAATGGCTTTCACGATGGCCTGGTGATGACAGGCATCAGCCGACGATCGGTCGACGAGACATGGCGTCAGCCGTGGGGGGAGGCGAAGGACATCAGGAGTCACTTCAACGAACTCAGCGTAGAGCTCGCGACGTCCGCAACGCCGGCGCGCACCATGAACATAGTTTTTCGAGTGTTCGATGACGGCATAGGTTTCCGCTACGAGTGGCCAGAGCAACCGGCCCTTACGGATTTTGTGATTACCGACGAGGTGACCGAGTTCGCGTTCACCCGAGACCATGACGCGTGGTGGATTCCCGCCTACAGAGTCCATCGCTACGAGTATCTCTACCAGCGCTCACCAATTTCGGAGCTGGGCCTGGTTCACACGCCGCTTACACTCGAGACAGATAGTGGACTGTTCCTCAGCATCCACGAAGCCGCACTGACCGATTACTCATCGATGATATTGCAGTCACGAGGCTCTAGTCGTCTCGAGGCGAATCTCGTGCCGTGGTCGGATGGAACTCTGGTGAAGGCCCGGGCGCCATTCGTATCGCCCTGGCGAACCATCCAGATTGCGAAAAGTGCTGGAGCTCTGATCACTTCCTATCTGATACTGAATCTGAACGAGCCGAGTCGGATTGTAGATACGTCGTGGATTCAGCCCGGCAAGTACGTCGGGATCTGGTGGGGGATGCATCTGGACAACTGGACATGGGGATCCGGTCCGCGGCACGGGGCAACGACGGAGAACACGCGTCGCTACATAGACTTCGCATCCAGGCATGGTCTCGATGGTGTACTGGTCGAGGGGTGGAATGTCGGATGGGATGGCAACTGGGGTGAAAACGGCGACAAGTTCAGTTTCACACGACCTTACCCGGACTTCGACCTGGAGAAGATGGCGAGGTATGCGGCGGCCAGTAACGTTACGCTGGTCGGGCACCACGAAACGTCGTTCGGGATCGACAACTACGAGCAGCAGATGGACGCAGCATTTGCGCTGTACCGGCGACTCGGGGTGAAGGCGGTCAAGACCGGCTATGTGGACAACAGCGCCGAGCGCCACGAACTCCACCACGGGCAGTACATGGTGCGACATTTTCGCAAGGTGGTTGAGACGGCTGCCCGCTATCAGATTGTGCTGGACGTTCACGAGCCCATCAAGGAGACGGGAATTCGGCGCACCTGGCCAAACATGATGACGCGCGAAGGTGCACGTGGGATGGAATACAACGCGTGGGCGACAGATGGCGGGAATCCGCCAGAGCACGAGACGATCATCCCGTTCACGCGTGGACTCGCAGGGCCGTTCGATTTTACTCCCGGAGTTTTTGATCTCACGCTGAGCAGTTCCAAACGGAATCCGCTCGTGGCGCGTGTCAACACAACGCTGGCCAAGGCGCTCGCGAACTACGTCATCATCTACAGTCCGCTGCACATGGCGGCCGACCTCATCGAGAATTACGAGGGGCATCCGGCGTTCAAGTTTATCGTCGATGTGCCGACGGACTGGTCGGAGACCATTGTGGTCAACGGCAAAATCGGCGACTATGTGACGATTGCTCGCAAGGATCGTCGAAGCGACGAGTGGTACGTCGGAAGCGTGACGGACGAATTCGCGCGTCAGCTCGATGTGGCGCTGACGTTTCTGGAGGATGGGCGTGAGTACGTCGCTGAAATTTACGCCGACGCTTTCAATGCCGACTGGGAGACGCGTCCATATGCCATGACGATCTCGGAACGGGCGGTAACCCGCGACACGGTGCTGGATCTACGTCTTGCGCCAGGAGGTGGCCAGGCGATTCGCATACGGCCCGCTGGATCCGAATAGTGAAACGACCTTCCGGCGGCGTTCTGTGCGGTGTTGAGGACGAAAGCGACCGGTTACACCCAATACGAAAGTGAACCAGATGCTATCTAGCCGACCGATTCTCCTGTCGTTGCTCGCGGCCGTTCTCGTGGGTTGTGTTGACAAAAACGCGCCTGAGGAAGACCGCGCCTATGCAACGGCGGCCGTATATCAGACGTCAAGAGGCGGCGACAAACTGGCCGAGAAGGGGACTCTGCGATTTGCCGCAGAGGATCGATTGGACCACCCGGTCCTGTCCCTCGATCCCGCCACGGAATATCAGCAGATTCTTGGTTTTGGCGGTTCGTTTACAGAATCGACCGCGTATGTCCTGAATCAGCTCAGTGACGAAAAACGCAGCGAGGTCATCGATGCGTACTTCGGCCCGGATGGGGCGGCATACACGTTGACGCGAACGCACATCAACAGCTCGGACTTCTCGCTCCGGAACTATGCGTACGCCGAGGTGCCGGGCGATACGTTGCTTGAGCACTTCAGCATCGAAGAGGACATGGACGATGTCATTCCTTTGATCAAGGATGCTGCTGCAGTCTCACCGTCCGGCTTTCAGATTATCGCATCGCCGTGGACTGCGCCGCCGTGGATGAAAGACAACAACGACTGGAACGACGGCGCTCTGAAGCCGGAGTACTATCCAACGTGGGCGTTGTATTTCTCGAAGTATATCGAAGCCTACAGGGATCAGGGGATCGACATCTGGGGCGTCACCATCGAGAACGAGCCGCTCGGCAATGGAGGGAACTGGGAGAGCATGATCTACACGCCGGCCTCGATGCTCGACTTTCTGAAGAACCATCTCGGCCCGCGTTTCGAGCAGGACGGTATTGAAAGTAAGATTCTGATCTATGACCAGAACCGGGATCACGTTGAAGAATGGGTCGACACGATTCTGGCCGATCCCGACGCCTCGAAATACGTATGGGGGACTGCCGTCCACTGGTACAGCAGTACGGTCGAATGGTACCCGGAGGTGCTGAACGCGCTGCACGACCGGTACCCCGACAAACAGATTCTGCACACGGAAGGAACCATTGACGCCGAGATACCGGTGTGGCAGGATGACGACTGGTACTGGCGGCCGGAAGCCACCGACTGGGGATGGGACTGGGCGCCTGAAGAGGACAAGCCGCTCCACCCGAAATACGTACCGGCGTTCCGTTACGCCCGTGATATCATCGGAGGGTTGAACAGTTGGTTCGTTGGATGGATCGACTGGAACATGGTGCTGGATACACAGGGCGGTCCTAACCATGCAAGCAACTGGTGCATCGCACCCGTGATTGCGAAGCCCGAAACGGATGAGGTGTACTACACACCGCTCTACTACGTACTCGCGCAGTTCAGCAAGTTCATCCGGCCGGGTGCAGTGCGTATCGGCGTAGGTTCGAGTCCGCCGAATCTGATGGTAACGGCCTTCCGGAATGAGGGCGGTCAGATCGTCGTCGCCGTTCTGAATCAGACAGACGACGCTGTAGAATACGGGGTCAGCATCGGAGACAGGACGGTAGGCACTACGATTGACGCGAGAGCTTTACAGACGATCGTGATCGAGTAGTTGCCGGCGGGTTCGTCAGCTCGACGCCGGGGGTTTCGCGAACGAAAACAACCCGTACTGCATCGCGCCGGTCCGGTAAGCAGCGAGAATGCGGAAGATCGTGAGCAGGAATTTCCTGTCGGAACTCGCTGCATCCAGCAGGTAGCGTTGATATCGGCGATCGGTCAGGATTCTTGCGACTAGTCGGCGTTGACAGATCCACCAGGTGCGTCGGACTCGACCTGTGACATTCTCGACGACTATTTCGTCGAATCCCGCAGTGCGAGCCATCTCGCGGGCCTCGCCCGCGTTCGCCATGGAGGGCAGCCGGCCGTCGGAGCATATGGCCTGCAGCAGATGGCGCCGCTGAAGACGGCCGACCGATGGTCCAGCGAGCCAGGCGGCGACGACCAGTGTGCCTCCCGGCCTCAGCACTCGAAAGGTCTCGGAGAAGAACCGCGACTTGTCCGGCATGTGACTGAGTGATTCGATTGCCAGGACTACGTCGAAGCTCGAATCATCCAGTTCATTTCGCATCCAGTCTCTGAGCAGAAATTCGCATTGTGGACTTCCGTACTCACGCAGGGCGTAATCATACTGGCGTTCTGACACGGTGAGTCCGGTTACGACAGCGCCGTGCTCTCCGGCAAGAAGGTTGGCGACGGCACCGTAGCCGCATCCAACATCGCAGACGGTCGTGCCCGGCGGCAGCGTTGTGTGCCGAGTCGCGTACGACACAAGATTGCGCACTGCCACATCATTTGACTCGTCACCGCTCAACCAGAGGCCATGGTGGACGTGATCTCCCCAGACTTCACGATAGAATTCGTCGAGCGCGTCGTAGTGCCGGCCGACGTCCTCCACATCCTGAGAGCGTCGCGGATAGATCAATTCGTTCCCTGGTCTTCTACAGCGCGTCGATAACGGATTTCAGCATCTCCCGAACCTGGCTCGCGACCGTACCAAGCGTCTCGTTCTCGATGGCCTGCATGGACGCCATGGGATCGACTGCCGCCACCTCCGTTCGCCCGTTGCCGGCATCCTGGAGAATCACATTGCACGGCAGCATCGTGCCGATCTTGTCTTCCGCGAGCAGTGCCTGATGTGCAAACCCGGGATTGCAGGCTCCGAGGATCACGTACGGCCTGAAATCGACGTCCAGCTTCTTCTTGAGAGTCGCGGCAACATTTATTTCGGTCAGAACACCAAAGCCCTTTTTCTGGAGAGCATCCACGACTTGCTGCCGGGCCTCGTCCATGCCCGCGTCGAGCGTTGTCGAGAAGTAATACGTTTCCATGTCTGTTCTGTCTTGTTCGATTACAGCAATGCGTGTCACATCCATCGTCCGGCGATCGTTGCGCCGGCGAGGCGCCACCGAACGGTGTCAAACCTGCCGGCCTTGTCGCGGAGAAAGCAGTCAGAGTATTGCACATGTCCGTCTGATATGCGAGCCGGACGTGTCGCTTTCGTCGAGATCTCATACCGACTTCAGGCTGTTGCTACCGGTTGGCGATCACCCCTGCCACCTCGCCCTCGTCCGCTTCGCCGCTGCCAACGGATTTACCTGATATCTCGTCTCTGTACCGGATGCCATAGACGAGCGCATATATAGCCGGAATCATAATCAATGTGTTGATGGTTGAGGTGATGAGTCCACCGATCATGGGCGCCGCAATGCGTTTCATCACCTCGGTGCCGATGGCGGTGCCAAACATGATCGGCAGGAGTCCGATAATCGTTGTGAAAACAGTCATCAGTTTGGGGCGAACCCGGTCCACCGCTCCTTCCTCGAGGGCACTGCCAAGACTCGATCGATCGACGAGGCGGCCGCCGAGCCGATACCGTTCGACCGCTTCGTGCAGATACACATGCATGACCAACGCCGTTTCGGCCGCGAGTCCGGCCACCGCGATAATTCCCACTCCGACAGCGACGCTCATATTGTAGTCGAGCAGAACGAGAAGCCAGACGGCACCCATCGCGGCGAATGGAAGCGGGATCATCAGCAGCAGGGCGTCGACTCCGCTTCGAAGGTGCACAAAGAGCAGCAGGAAGATGACAGCCAGCGTCAGCGGCACCAGCACCTGAAGCCGCCGGCTGGTTCGTTCCATGTATTCGAATTGCCCGCTCCATGCGAGCGAGTATCCGGCCGGAAGGTCGACGGCATCCGCAACGGCGCGTCGGGCCTCCTGAACGTATGACCCGATGTCGACACCATCGTTCAGGTCGACAAAAACCCATGCGTTCGGCCGCGCATTCTCACTCTTAATCATCGGCGGGCCCGTAGTGAGGCTCACGTCGGCCAGTTGACCCAGCGGTAACTGAATTCCGTTCGGAGTAGACACCAGAACGTCGCGTAGCGCCGTGATATTATCACGATAGGCTTCGGGGTATCTCACGTTGACGGGGTATCTCTCCAGGCCCTCGACCGTCCTTGTCACGTTCATACCTCCGACAGCCGATGCGACGACATCCAGGACGTCGCTCGTTGTCAGCCCGAAGCGTCCAGCCTCCGCCCGGTTCACGTCGATATCAACGAAATAGCCGCCGGCCACTCGCTCCGCAAATACAGATCGTGTACCTGACACTCCCCGGATTACACCCTCTATCCGGGACCCGATCTGCTCGAGAACCTTGAGGTCGGCGCCTGCAATCTTTATACCTACGGGAGTTCGGATACCCGTCGCCAGCATGTCCGTTCTTGCGCGAATAGGCATCGTCCACGCGTTCGTCAGTCCGGGAATCTGAATTGCGGCATCAAGTTCGTCTACGAGACGGGGGATCGTCATCCCGGGTCGCCATTCTGCCCGCGGTTTGAGGATGATTGTCGTTTCGATCATCGACAGCGGTGCTGGATCCGTGGCCGACTCGGCCCGTCCCGCCTTGCCGAAGACACTCTGCACCTCCGGAAACCCTGCGATGATCCGGTCGGTCTGCTGCAGTAGCTCCTTTGCCTTCTGAATTGAAACACCGGGAAGCGTTGTAGGCATGTACAACAAGTCCCCCTCATTAAGAGGCGGCATGAATTCAGATCCGAGTTGCGGAAACGGAACGATGGTCCGATCAAAAATCATTCGCTGCAGCGGCAGCAGCGTAACGATCGGGATGATGAGACTTGCCACGAGGATCCCGACCGGGTGCCGCAACGTGAATCGGATGACCGGTCGATAGGATGCGATGAAGAAGCGCGCGACCGGGTTGGTCTTCTCGTTGGGAATCCGTCCCCTGATAAAGGTCACCATCAGGGCGGGCACGAGAGTGATCGCGAGGAGAGCAGACGCGCTCATCGCAAACGTCTTCGTGAAGGCGAGCGGTCTGAATAGGCGCCCTTCCACCTGCTCAAGCGTAAACACGGGAAGGAAACTGACGGTTACGATCAGCAGCGAAAAGAACAGGCTGGGCCCGACTTCCTTAGCCGCGTCGACGATTGCGATGAAGCGTTCTTTTTCCCGAAGTTCTCGTCCGAGTCGATCTCTGGTACGTTCCAGGTGCTTGTGGGCGTTCTCGACCATAACGAGAGATGCGTCCACCATCACTCCAATCGCGATAGCGATGCCGCCCAGGCTCATAATATTTGCGTTGATGCCCAGCAGGTACATCACCGTGAGAGAAATCAGAATGCCCACCGGCACGGTGATCAACGCGACGAACGCGCTCCTCACATGTAACAGGAAGATGACGACGATCAGGGCCACCGCGAGCATCTCCTCCCACAGTTTGGTCTGAAGAGTCCTGACCGCCTGCTTGATCAGTCCGGAGCGGTCGTACTCTGTGACGACTTC
>JABDKH010000256.1 GCA_013002345.1 Rhodothermales bacterium | reverse complement strand
ACTTTCCCGAAGCAACATAGGGCTTCGTCCCGACCACACCACCGTCCGCGTACTGAGACATGCCAATCGTGTTGGGCAGGGTTACCCACTCAACGGAATCAACGAACATCGCCATGTACCAATCATGGACCTGTCGGGGATTGGCGCCGTAGAGTAACGTAAACAGGCCGGTGACCATCAGTCGCTGGATGTGATGAGCATAGCCGTGTTTCAGTAGTTGTTGTACCACCTGGCGGACGCACTGCATTTCCGTCTCGCCTGTCCAGAAGAATGAGGGCAAATCACGATTGGCTTCCAGTTCGTTTCGCGTCTCATAGCCCGGCATGTGAAGCCAGTAGACGCCTCGCATAAACTCACGCCAGCCGAGCACTTGCCGGACAAATCCCTCGACTGCTCCGATTGGCGCATCGCCTGCTTCGTAGGCCTCAACAGCCTTCTCGACGACGACACGCGGATTGATGAGCTTCAGGTTTAGCGCCGTTGAGAGCCGGGCGTGGAACAGGTATGGCTCATCTGTCCACATTGCGTCCTGATAGCGTCCGAACCGGGGCAGCCTGTACTTAACGAAGTCGTCTACTGCGCGTCGTGCGTCTTCGGGGGTTGCGGGCCAGTCGAAATCATCGACCGAGCCAGGAAGCTCGGGATAGCGTTGCTGTACGACATCAATCACCTCGCGAGTGACAGCGTCGGGTTTGAAACCCAGAGGAGAGCGCTCAATGTGAGGACCATCGCGTCCAAACGCGGCACGATTGTCACTGTCAAAATTCCACGCATCGCCTACCGGTTTGTCTCCGCGCATCAGGTAGCCGTACCGTCTTCGCATCTTCCTGTAGAAGTGCTCCAGCACAAGTGTCTTGCGCTCACTGGCCCACTCCGTGAAGTCGTACCGGGAGCAGAAGAAGTGCTTGTCGGGTCGAACCTCAAGCGGGATACCTTCAGCCTGCGCCATGTCCAGGCACGCGCGTTCCAACTCGTAACGACCCGGCTCCGTCATCACAACCCGTTCTGGACTTAGCACCCTGATCTGCTCCTGCAGAAAGCCAATCAGGCTTTCCGTCTCCGGTTCGTCGCCTATCTGACGATAGATGACCTTGTAACCCTGCTCTCGAAGGGCGTCCCGAAAATGGCGCATCGCGGTAAAGAAGAGCACAACGCGCTGCACGTGGTTTGGGTAGCGCTTGACCTCCGCATCAACCTCCGCCATAATGACGACGTCGCTGTCGGGTTCGGCGTCGTCGAATGCTGCGGCGGTGGGGTCAAGTTGGTCGCCCAGAACAAAGATGAGGTTGCGCGCACGAGTCATGAATGTACCATTGTGATCAGCACCCTACTTCGGAGACTACGCCGTACATTTTCAAGTTAATGACCTCTGGTCAATTCCGACGATATTAACCGCTTCAGATGTTTTCCACTGAACCCGTGTCAGAAAATGTGTATTCCGATGTCTCCGCTGTTGCGGTAGTCGGTGCGGGAATTTCCGGCCTTGTGGCTGCCAGAACGTTGTCGGACCACAACGTCCCGGTGCACGTGTTTGACAAAGGGCGGGCTCCCGGGGGTCGGGCGTCGACACGGCGACAGGGCGATTTCGAGTTTGATCACGGGGCCCAGTACTTCACTGCGAGGGACGAGAGGTTCGTTACACAGGTTCGCTCCTGGCTTCGGGACGGAGTCGTCCAGACCTGGGATGGAGAAATTGGAGTAGCCCGCCGTGGCTCGGTTGTGTCGAAAACGACATCTGTCGAGCGCTACGTAGGCGTCCCGCGCATGAGCGCTCTGGCACGGAATCTCTCCTCGGGTATCCGTGCGGACTCCGGCACGTTTGTAGCAGATGTCGAGCGGGTCGGGCATCGATGGAGACTTCTGGATGGAGACAACGAGTCTCTCGGAAATTACGACGCGGTTGTCGTTGCACTTCCGCCGGAGCAGGCGTGCAAGCTACTCACGAGTTCCCCTTCCCTGGCGGACAAGGCATCCTCGGTTGAGATGCAGCCCTGTTGGGCGTCGCTGGTCGTATTCGACAGGCCGCTGTCACTCAAGGCAGACGGGCTGTTCATGGATGACGACATTCTTAGCTGGGCTGCACGAAACAACAGCAAGCCCGGGCGTCCCGAGTACGAATCGTGGGTACTGCACGCATCCCCGGAATGGTCGCAACGTCATATCGGATGGCAGGCAGCGGATGTCGGCTCGGTACTCCTGACGAGCCTTCTCGAAGCATCGGGCGCGCCCGAAACCGCCGTACTGCATTTGAATTCTCACCTGTGGCGATACGCCCAGGCGGCCACTCCCCTGAGCGAGGGCTGTCTGTGGGATGACGCTCTCGCTGTCGGTGCGTGTGGGGACTGGTGTCACGGCTCGCGGATCGAAGGTGCATTTCTCAGCGGACTTTCCGTGGCGGAGCGCGTCCTGGGTCATTCGGGGAGTGGGATCGCGGATGCGGGATGAACAAATGACGTTCGAAGCGTAGATGACAGGCCTGGTGGCGCGGATCAGCTCGGACGCCGAACCAGTTGGCCTACTGAGAGTCAAATGCTGCGCTTGTAGAATTCTGGTGGACAGACATTGACCGTCGAACAGCCAGCGGCGCGGCTTAACGCCGTCACGAAGGATTTTCAGGAAGGCGATCAGCTCCATCGTGTTCTGCGCGGAGTTGATCTCGAGTTGCGCCAGGGCGAGCTCACGGTCCTGTTCGGACGCAGCGGAGCCGGCAAGAGTACGCTTCTCAACCTTCTCGGAGGGCTCGATCGGCCTACGTCTGGCAGTGTAGAGGTCGGCGGAGTCGATGTCTCCGGCATGAACGAGCGGGAGCTCACGCATTTCCGGCGACATCGCATCGGCTTCGTGTTTCAGGCCTTCAACCTGATAAATACACTGACCGTCCTGGAAAACGTGCTGCTTCCGATGGAGCTGGCCGGAAGAGAGAATGGTCGAGAAGCCCGTGCGCGGGCGCTTCTCGATCGGGTCGGCCTTGTCGATCGCGCGCATAGTTACCCCGACCGATTGTCCGGCGGCGAGCAGCAGCGGGTTGCCCTTGTAAGAGCTCTGGCTCACGATCCAGTTCTTGTGCTGGCTGATGAGCCTACGGGCAACCTTGACTATCAGTCTGGTCGTGGCGTAATGCATCTCTTCGTAGAACTTGTGCGCCAGGATGGCAAGACGATGCTCGTGGTCACTCACGACACGGATTTTGTCGAGCGTGCAGACCGGCTGCTGCTCATGCGTGAAGGCAAGGTGATAGAAGCGACCGCCGAATCGGTGGGGCGCTGATGACCAGATTGCTCTTCCGTTCAAGTCTTCGGCATTTCGCACGCCACCCATGGATGCTCCTGCTGTCGATCTCCGGTGTTGCTATCGGAGTCGCCGTTGTTGCCGGAATTGACCTGACCAACCACAGCGCATCGCGGGCGTTTCGGCTCTCGGCCGACGCCGTCACCGGAACGGCTACCCACCAGATCGTCGCGTCGTCCGGAGAACTTCCTGATTCGGTGTACGTCGCGCTGGCAACCGCCCGAACAGGGGTTCGCCTTGCACCACTCATCGAGGGTTACGCGCGCCTTCCGTCGTGCGATCGGCGGATTGTTCGAATCATTGGCATTGATCCTCTGGCCGACGGCGAGGTTCGGGGTCTCGTTCGGCGTACGGATCTCGACCTGGGACGTTTTTTATCGAGTCGCACGGCGCTGGTGGACAGGAATCTCGCGGACCAATGCGGCCTGGAGGCTGATCAAGCGCTTCGGATGCGAATAGACGGGATTGAGAAAGAGGTGACCGTCGGTGGATTTGTGGAAGCGTCCGAGGGAGGCGGCAACAAGGGTTTGACCGGAGTCCTGGTCGTCGATATTTCGACCGGGCAGGAACTGCTGAGCATGGCGGGTAGCCTCTCGCGCATTGACGTCCGGATCGCTGAAGGCGATGCCGGACAGGAAGATATTACGTTGCTCACCTCGCGTCTGCGTGGCGGGCTGGTCATACAGCGGTCGGACAGTCGGACCCAGGTTGTCGGCGATATGACCCGGGCGTTTGAGGTGAACCTGTCCGCGCTCAGCTTGCTCGCGCTGATGGTGGGCATGTTTCTCATCTACAACACGATCACTTTCTCAGTCGTACAGCGCAGGATCTTGATCGGTCGACTTCGGGCCATCGGCGTCTCCCGCCGTCAGGTGTTTCTTATGGTTCTGCTCGAGAGTCTGCTGGTCGGCCTGCCAGCATCTATAGTCGGGCTTGCTCTGGGCGTACTGCTGTCGAAGGGTCTGATAGGCCTGGCTACGCAGACAATCAACGACCTTTACTTCGTACTGACAGTTTCGTCGGTGGACCTTTCCCCGGCCGTGCTTTTGAAGGCCTTGGCTCTTGGCGTACTGGCGACGAGCTTGTCGGCGGTGCCGCCGGCCATGGAGGCAACTTCAGTTGACGTAGCCACAGTGCTTCGGTCGTCCTCACTGGAGTCCAGGGCGCGGCTGGATGCCCGGCGCCTTGCCGTGTTCGCGATCGGACCTCTGATGGTAGCCATCGCTCTGATCGCCTTGTCCGGAAAGAGCGTCTGGACGGGCTACGCCGGACTGTTCTTTGTGATCGTGATGTTTGTGCTGCTGACGCCTGTTGCCGTCACGGTCGGTTGTTATTTCTTGAGGAGGATCTTCGGGTCGGCACTCGGCACTCTCGGCAGGATGGCTGCAAGGGCCATTGTCGCAAGCCTCAGTCGCACCGGGGTTGCAATCGCAGCGCTGGCAGTCGCGGTCGCAGCGACGCTGGCCGTCGGAATCATGGTGAACAGTTTTCGGGGGACTGTCGAGCAGTGGCTTTCTTACACGCTCCAGGCTGACGTCTACGTGCAGCCGCCGCGCGTCATTGCACGGCGCGGCGACAGCCTCATCGAAGCCGCACTCGCCGAAGAGCTGCGTGGACTTCCGGGAGTGAGCGATTCGTACAGCGTCGCACATAAGGCGATTCAGACCGACCTGGGGACAGTAGACGCCGTGGTGATCGAGCCCGGACCTATGACGCCCCGCACGTTTCGTCTACGATCCGGTTCGGAAGACCTCTGGACCCGGCTGGAAGATGAGGACATCCTATTGCTGTCCGAGCCGTTTAGCTATCGACACGACCGTGGCGTGGGCGGTCACATTGAGTTGACTACGCCGGAGGGAATTCGGCGCTTCCGTATTGCCGGAGTGTATGTCGACTACGCGTCTGACGTCGGAACCGTACTGATGGCGAGAAGCACGTTCACACGACACCTCGGCGACCCGGGAATAGCGGGTCTCGCCCTGTACGCCACCCAGGGTGTGGCGGAAAGCGACTTGATACGACAGATCGAGAGTCGAAGCGCCGGCCGTCAGGAGCTGGTCGCTCAATCGAATGCAGCGCTTCGGGGTATTTCCCTCGACATCTTCGACCGCACGTTTGCGATAACGTCCGTGCTCCGCTTGCTCGCAATTGTGGTGGCTTTTATCGGGGTACTGAGCGCATTGATGGCGCTGCAGCTGGAACGATCGAGAGAGATTGCCGTGCTGAGGGCGAATGGAATGTCGGTGGGCCAGGTGTGGGGATACGTGAGTCTTCAGACGGGCGGCATGGGTCTCCTGGCGGGAATACTCTCGGTACCGCTGGGTTCGGTCCTCGCGTTGTTGCTCATTCATGTGATCAATCGCAGATCGTTTGGCTGGACGTTGGAGGTGAGTCTCGATCCAGCCGACATGGTCTACACGATCTTGCTGGCGACGGGGGCCGCGATCCTTGCAGGTCTTTATCCTTCCTGGGTCATGTCGCGTATCAATCCCTCATCAGCTCTCCGGTACGAGTAGACATGCGCGGAATCATTGTGCTACTGGCCGTTCTGGTGTTCGCCTCGGTCACATATCTGTTGTTGATGTCGGGACCGACATCTGAGGATTCGTCAACCACGCTTTCGGTAACGTCGGCGCTCGGCGCGGACACGGTCGGATACCGGCGTGCGGACCGGGTCATACCAATTGTCTTTCCACGAGATCATGGCGCTCACCCTGAATTCAAGACCGAATGGTGGTACTACACAGGCCACCTGCAAGCTCGGGATGGACGTGAGTTCGGCTTTCAGTTTACGATCTTTCGTACGGCGCTGACACCGCCCCCCGACGCAGGCGAAGACGAACGTGTGGACCGATCCACCATTGGTGTTTCCGCCTGGCGGACGAACCAACTGTATACGGGACACCTCGCGCTCACCGACATAGCGCGAGGTGCTTTCTACAGCGAGGAAGTCAACGATCGTGGAGCGACAGGTCTTGCAGGTAGCCGACCTATGCCGGGCAAGATCTGGGTTCGGGACTGGGTCCTTCGTGTCGGTGAGGGGCCATCTCCCAACTTCGACATCAGGGCGCGGGGCGAAGACTTCTCGCTCGATCTGACGCTCGTTCCTGAAAAGCCGGCGGTATTCCACGGCGACCGAGGCCTCAGTCCCAAGAGCTACGACGATCGGAATGCGTCGTACTACTATTCCTACACGCGAATGAGCGCCCGCGGAGCGATCGAAGTCGGTGAAGAGAGGCACTCAGTCTCGGGATCGGCCTGGATGGATCACGAGTGGAGTACGAGTGCGCTGGGGGAGGACCAGATTGGATGGGACTGGTTTTCACTCCAGTTCGTCGACGGACGGGAGCTCATGTATTTCCGGGTTCGCTCGAGGTTGCCCGAGCAGATTCCTTTTGTCGAAGCGACGCTCGTAGCGCCGGACGGAACCCATAACCAGATCTCGGGAGACGACATTCAACTCACGGAGTTGGACTACTGGACCAGCCCCGCGTCCGGGGTACGCTATCCGTCCGAATGGCGCCTTGAGGCTCCGGCGTTGGGCCTGAGCGTTCTTATCACTCCGCGTCTTGACAACCAGGAGATGAATCTTGGAGTGAGGTACTGGGAAGGCGCCGTCGAGGTTCGTGGTGATACCGAGAGGCCTGTCGGGCGCGGATACGTGGAAATGACCGGCCACGACGAGGACGCGACTCCCCGAAGCGACGAGTGAGTGGCTAAAAAACCGGGGGTTTCTATCTCTTTCGTATTCCCGTTGGCAAGATTGACCGCGTCCTCTCAGTCGGTGCTTGCCCGGTAGGCGCGAATCTCGTCGACCTCGAGGCGAAACGGTCCATCTATACCGTCCAGGATGTACAGCCCAAAGCGCTTCACGCTCGACAAGTCGATCGACGGTGCGCTGACGGGTTGACCGAACACGGTCGCGCGGAGCGCGCTGAACGGCACCTGCACCAGTGTCCACTCGTCAGTGGGCTGGAAGGGCGCGCGGCGAGAAACGGTGCGTCCCCTGAGGCGGGTGCCGTCGCCGACCTCGACCTCGAACGTACGCCCGCTACCGCGGACGCGGAGTTCCAGCCCCTCGTAGTCCTTGAGGTCGAAGCCCCGATCCGCACGGACTGAGGTAAACCCACCGCCGCGTGTGACAAGCGTGCCGGTGAACCGCAGAGCTCCGTCGTCAATAGCGACGTATCCCTGAGAACGCCCTCCCATAACGCCATCGTTGACGACCTGCCAGGATGTCTCATCGGCGGTATTGAAGTTGAAGAGCACCACTGAATCAGAGACCTCCGTGGATTTACGGGGAGGTTCTGCATCCATTGCCAGTGCCAGGATGAGGATCGTCAGAATGTAGAAGGACATGGCGCGGTACGTTGAGTTGGGGCACTTGGACCGGGCGATCACGCGTCATGTTTCCGTCATCCGGCAAAACAGCCTCATAGCCTATAGCATTGCAACCTTTGCACACATTCCCTATCGTCTGGACCCGAACACCAATTCCAAGCGAGAATCCCATGAGCGACAAAGAGCAAATTCAGGAGACGATTCAGACCTACTTCGACTCGATGTATGAATCCAGTGCGGACAAGGCGCACGCGGCGTTTCACCCAAACGCGAAGATCACTGGCTACCTGGAAGACGGACTTCATGAAATGTCGGTCGACGATTTCGCCGGCTTCGTTGCAAGTCAACAACCCTCTCCGAAGGAGAAAGGCGAACCGGCCCGACTCGAAATCCTGTCGTTGGAGGTTGCAGGAAGCACGGCCGCGGTCCGCGTGCGCGACGACTACCTTGGCATGACGTTTCTCGACTCGATATCTCTACTCAAATCGGATGGCAAGTGGAGCATCTACAACAAGCTGTTCCACGTCGAAGGTGAGTCGGGGTAGGGCTGATGGCGCACAACTGAGACCAAAGAACTCCAACAGGACCGGCTGATAAGGCTTCGTCCTTCGGGATACTATGTTAAGCCCCAGGGGCACGAAGTACGCGAGGTGGCCACGACCACGCCCAGACGGGTTCAGCTGTTCGTCGGGCAACCAGGGGTCATACCAACCTTCTCACCAGCAAGGACAACGATCTCTCCTACTATGTCGGTGTCGGTGAGTCCGCATGTGACCACCTCGACCTGACTGTCGAACATGGCGTTTGTGCCGACGACCAACAACCGATTGCCGGTAACCTTGATCGAGAATCGCCCGTTCTGATTTACGTACGTGTCGTCAACGCCCGGATATCCCAGCGCTGCCAGCGTGGCACCCTTGAACTTGTCGGGGTCTGCCGCATGCTTTGGTCCCTGGCCTCCCAACAGTTGGGGCTTCTGTTTCCAGGCCTGAGCGTCCATCGCTATTCGGAGCGCGTCCTGAATCATGGCGTCGGCGTTAGCCCTGGCGGAGTTCACGCCGAAGGCACGAATCCCGGTAGTGATCGCCAGGCCGACGATCGTAGTCGCGAGAACCAGTAGAACGAGTTGCTGCTGCCCCATACGATATATCCGATCAGATCGGAGGACCTATGATGATGCTCAACCCGACTGCCGTGTGCCGTGGCCGAAAGTGAGCCGGACTCGCCATCCGGCTCGCCGGGACAGGGCGCATCGGGGCGTCTATCTTATAACGAAGACGTTCGCCAAAATCGCACCAGGCAGGAGGCCGGGTTCCGCAATCGACAAGACCTGCAACAGGCCAATACACAACCTGCTACGCCGCCTAAGCAGGAAACCGGCGCAAGCGGGCGAAAATGAAGCCAGCCTTGTTTGGCAGCGCGCAGACAAGCGCTATCATATTCTCTGCCCCATTACTCGTCGGCTGTGCCTCCTTTCTGGCATGTAGGTAGGGCGCGGAACCGTGTTTTGTCGGAGCAAGATCATAACTCGTCGATTCTGCGAAAGAGGGGTGGCAGTTACATTCCGGATCAGATTTGGTCAACTTCAACCCATTCGTCAATAGCCACGTCGCATGAAATCGATGCTTTCTCATTACACGTCAAGGGTAGCCTTCCCGCTGATGCTGTTACTGCTCGCCGGTACGAGTGCACTGGTGTTTCCGGCGTGCTCAAGCTCAGAGACCGAAGAGGCAATCTCAGTAACCGTCGTGCTCCTGGGTACTGGATCGGGTACCGTGACTTCAAGTCACCCACACGCTGACATCAATTGTACGATCACGTTGGGAACGACGTCGGGTTCTTGTTCCGACGCCTTCGACGACCTGGAGGGAAACCCGTCCCTCATGCTGACGGCAACGGCGCAGCCCGGAAGCGTGTTTGTCAACTGGGGTGCCTGCCCGTCCGTACAAGGCAACGTTTGTACGATCGACGTGACCGAGCCCGAAGCGTGGGTCATAACTGCAGGTTTCAATTTGCAGTAACGGCATTAGACTGTGCAGCCTTAGCACCAGAGAGGAGGAGTTGTCAGGTGGGCGCAAGAGTTACATGTCATGATCATGCATCTGATGCCGTCGCGCGCCGAGAGGGCCGCGGCCAACGTGTGTAGACGTGAGCGGCCTGGCAATGGCAGGCTAACGACCGCCTTCAATCTCCTTCTCAAGCCGTTCCACGTCGTCGCCGTCTGCCTGCATTACGTAAACCGCAAAGGAGCCGCCGCGATTCGAAACGAAAACGATTCGCGTGCCGTCGGGAGACCACTTGGCCATAATATCGACACTTGCGTCATCAGTCAGATTCTGGACGTTGGCTCCGTCTCTGTCCATTACATATACGTCGTCAGGCCCGTTACGCCGCGATGCAAATAGAATCTGTTTACCATCAGGGGACCATGCCGGAAGATGATCTCGCGCCGGATGATTGGTCACATTTTGAAGCGGCCCTCCTGCCTTATCCATGACGACAATATCTCGATTGTCGTCCGCTCTTTGCTCCATCACGATGTATCTGCCGTCTGGAGACCAGGAAGCATAGTATTCGTCGTCGGGAGTTTCCGTGAGTCGTCGCAAGCGGGTTCCGTCAACCGCCACCTCATACAGTTCGGCATTATCGTCGCGTTCAGCGGGACGACCGAGATGACGATTAACGTTGCTTCCACCTCGGGCGGGCCTGCCGTCGACAAGACGGTTCATATCATGGTGAGTGATCCATCGGTTGCGCGGGTCACGCCGAACGCAGCCAGGACTGACGTGGCGGGCGATGTGAAGGCGGTGCTGGAAGCGTTAGGTGTCGGTGATTTCGACGTGACTGCCCGATCGACGGGCTACGCCTCTACCTCCGCTGCTGTCAACGTGCAGCCCGTTGGGGTTGAGGAGTCCGTCCCGCGCGAGGTGCAACGCGATGATGTTGTCTTGCGGGCCAACTATCCGAATCCGTTCAGGATTGCCACGACCATCAGATACTCACTTCAGCGGTCGGAAGAAGTGACACTTACTGTCTACGATCTTCTTGGCCGGCGGATCGATGTGCTTTACTCCGGTCCGAGACCGCCGGGCGAATACGCCACTAGATTCGATGCGTCCGACCTCGCAGCAGGTATCTACTTCTGCCGGCTGACAGCCGGAACTCAGTCACGGGTATCGACTCTGGTCGTTGCGCGGTGACGCGGTGCGTTGCGGCGGTCGCGATACGGAGGACACTGGCGGATTGGCGACCATGAGTCGTGCACCCGCGAGGTTGAGCCAAGGGGAGTCGAACCCCTGACCTCTGCAGTGCCACTGCGGAGGCCAGGGGCTCCATACTGTTGCGGGACAGAATAATATCGGTAGAGTCGATCTGGCAGGGTACACGTAGTTTGTACCGATGAGACGCGGCTCAGCGTCCCTCAGCGTCGCTCACTCCTTTCGTTCCCTCACAGGACATCGACGAAGCTGGCGCGAAAAGCGCGAGCATCGGTTCGGTCGGTGCGCAGTTTCGACAAGACGCCTGATCTGTTTACCACTGATAGGCCCACTTGTCAGAGTAGTGGCAGCTAAACGTAGCCTGTCCCGAGGGTGTAAGTACTGCCGACCACTTGACTGTGAACAGAAGGTCCGCCCCCGTCTCCCAGTTCGGTTCGGGTCCAAGAACCAGACAGGGGTACGGTGGCTCATCAATCGTGCCGGCCCATCCCTCAATTAACCCGATGCCTGGATTGTAGGCATCCCAATGAACGACCTCACCAGTAAGATTGGGCACACCTGACGCCTGCACGACCGCCAGGGCATTGCCATTGCGACTATAGGTGGCAATCTGGTTCCGACAGTCAACCAAGAAGAATTCTCCGATTTCGTCTAGCACGCCACACTCGGGGTCTGGAATGTGTCGGACCGCTCCCTTGCCGCTGGCGCCCAGGACAAATGTCCCCGGTGCCGGCAACACAATCTTCGCTGCTGCTGCGGTGATCGTACCTGATTCGACCTCAAGAGAAGTGGTTGGAGCGTCGGAGCAACTTCCCAGGGCCAGGGCGAGAACAAAAACGCAAACGGTCGATAAAATTCTCATAGAGATACCTCCTACCGTATTCGTACGGAATGCTAGGGTTGTCTTGGGAAAGGCCTGGCGTCTGTGAAAGGGAGCCGGGCCTTTTCGTTTGTCGGCTTAATACTGAGAAGAAGGGGATGTTACCGAAAGGAATTGCCTGTTTAGTTGGTGGGCGTTCTCCTCTCATTACCAAGGATCAGGTGGCTAAGCCCTCGTTGTCGTAGCGTATGACCTTCGCACGATCACCTGCCGCCGCCCTCCTCCGGCGTTTATCTCTATCGCCTCGAGTCTGGGGACTACGTCGAGCCGCGATAGTAGCGGTGAATGTATCGCTTGCGAATTATTGACATACCCTCTCGGCTGCCGAAGCCGGCGGGACTTCCGGTTTCGGGGATTCCCCTCTTGACAGGAAGGATCCTTCTACCGACCGTCACCCTGCGGCCAGCCGCGCCGCGAACGCAAAACCAACGGCAAGACAGTTAGCAGGAGGTTTGTGATGAAGTTGCTTGTTTTCGGGGCAACGGGGGGCACGGGAAGAGAACTGGTAAAGCAGGCTCTCGACGCCGATCATTTCGTTTCGGCATACGTTCGCGATCCGGCCAAGGTTAAAGACTTGCAGCACGAACGCTTGAGTTTTGAGAGCGGCGACGTGCTAGATTCGGCCACGGTGAGAACCGCCGTCGCAGGACAAGACGCCGTACTCTCGACCATCGGCGCTGGCGCGAGCCCGACTACGCTTCGAGAGGAGGGAACGCGAAATGTCGTTGAGGCTATGGAGCAGACAGGCGTCAAGCGTTTCGTCAGTCTATCCTCACTTGGCGTGGGGGATAGTCGAAGCAACTTGGCGTTCTTCACCAGGTACATTGTCGTGGCGATATTCCTGCGGCACGCGTTCGCTGACCACGAGCGCCAGGAAGCCGTCGTGAAGCAGAGTTCGTTGGATTGGACCATCGTCCGCCCACCTCATCTGAAGGACGGACCACGTACAGGTGTCTATCGGGATGGTTTTTCCACCCGGGACCGGCGAATCAAAGGTTGGATATCACGTGCCGATGTTGCCGATTTCATGCTGAGTCAACTCGACGACGATAGGTACCTGCGCAAGACGCCGGGCGTGTCATACCAGGGGCGTGGCGTTCACGACAGGCCGGGGACTTCGTCGAGGGGAAGGGGATGGTGGTGCGTTGATAGGCCAACGCTGATCGACAAGAACGTATGGAGTACGACCAGTGAGTAAGAGAAACGTGGTTGTGGCAGTAGCCTGCGACTATTCCATAAGAGCGGAGACAGAGACGTTCTATGCCAGGCACCGCTTGATTGAACTACACGCACGATTTGAATGACGAAGACCGAAGGCCGCTCGATATTGAGGATTGTTCTCGTCTGGATCTGCACAGCGATTCTGTTCGGGGCCAACCACACAGTCGCCCAGGGGCACGAAGACTGGAGTCGCCACCTGGGCATCTACGAAGTGAACGTTCGCCAGTACTCGGCCGACGGCACGTTCGCGGGATTCTCGGAGCATCTCGACCGTCTGGAGCGTCTCGGTGTCGGCATCCTGTGGTTCATGCCGATCCATCCCATCGGACAGCTGGAGCGTCTGGGCAGTCTGGGAAGCTACTATTCCGTGCGCGACCATCTCGCCGTGAACCCGGAGTTCGGTACGCTGGAGGAATTTCGGGCGCTGGTACGGGACGTCCATGAACGCGGCATGTACGTGATCATGGACTGGGTCGGCAACCACACGGCGTGGGACCACGTGTTGACAACAACCCAGCCCGAGTGGTTTGCAAAGGACGTCAGCGGCAACTTCATCCCGCCGCCCGGGACGAACTGGTCGGACGTCATTGAGCTCGACTACTCGAAGCAGGGGCTTCGGGACTACATGATCGACGCGATGAAGTTCTGGGCACTGGATGTCGGAGTGGACGGTTTCCGTTGTGATGCAGTGAGCTTCATGCCGCCCGACTTCTGGGTGCACGCCATAAACGAGTTGAGGGCCGCGAAGCCCGGACTGTTGATGCTTGCCGAAGCGGACGATCCGGCTTGGCATGACCGCGGATTCGATATGACGTACGGGTGGGGTCTATACGGCTTCGGCGGAGGAGTCCTGAAGAGAATCGCTGACGGGATCGACACCGCGTCGAGTGCCTCCGTCTACGCCGCCAACGAAGCGATGGTGTACAATTCAGAGGCCTACCGCATGTATTTCACCTCGAATCACGACGAGAACTCGTGGCATGGCACTACGCGCGAACTGTTCGGCGACGCGGCAGAGGTATTCGCTGTGCTGACGTCCAGCTTCAACGGGATGCCGCTCGTCTACAGTGGACAGGAGGCCGGGCTCGACAGGCGGCTTGCCTTCTTCGATCGCGATCCGATCGTGTGGCGGGATCATCCGAACTCCGATCTGTATGAGGCACTGCTGCGACTGAAGCGAGACAACCGAGCACTCTGGAATGGTCGGCACGGGGCGCCGCTCGAGAGGATCTTTACGTCAGACAACAGCAATGTCTTTGCGTTTGTACGCGAGGTGGACACCGACATCGTAGTCGTGGTTGTCAACCTATCAGATCAGCCACGGGGCGTGACGCTCAGCGGCACGCGTACACCGGGCACATACCAGGATGCCTTTTCGGGACAGAACGTGACGCTGGATGCCGGCGCGGCAGTGAATCTGGACCCCTGGGGGTATGTCGTCTACCATGCGGGTGGCTCCGCGACGGGGTTGGAAGGTGCGTTGGGCGGGCAGGCAGGTATGTCGCTGTCGTCACCTTATCCCAACCCGGTGCGCGCACGAGCGAGAGCAGCGTACTCGCTGCGTCGTGCTTCGGAGGTGAGTGTCTCGGTCTTCGACGTGTTGGGTCGGCAGGTCACGGTACTCGCCTCCGGCACCCAGCCGGCGGGCACGTACGAGATGTCGTTCGACGCCACGGGTCTCCCCTCTGGTGTCTACTTCTACCGGCTCGAGACCGAGGACTATGTCGAGACGAAGCGGATAGTCGTGGTGAAGTAGGACAGGCACTATAACGCCTGCGCGTCTGGATCCTAATCAGACACGTCGTGCACACGTCTCGATGGCGCGTGCCGTCCAGATCTTGACACCGTGCTGCATTTCAGCAAGTGCAGCATCCACACTATCAGGCCGAGTATCGAAGAGCGACTGAAGTAATAGCTACCGTACTTGTAACGGAACGGTAAGTGGAGCGCCATCTTCTTGATGTCTCTTCTGGGCAGTGATGACAGAATAGGACCATCGGCACTGAAAGGATGTTCGGGCCAATTGAGACAAGAAATCTGTTGACCGTCGGCCATTATTTGCCGACTCAGCCCGATCTCGCCCTCGACAACAACATCGAGGCGATCAGCACGCCTACTGCCCGGATAGTCCTTGACCATTGTACCCAGGTGCTTCCACTGACTCAGGTAGATGTATGACTGAACGTGGGGGGTGTCCTCGACGTCTGGTCTTAAGGGGTGTCCGATGAGGTTGATAGTGCTTCCGACGTGTCCTGTAGCAGGGTGTCGATTGTACTGGTCTACGTATTGCTGGTACCAGTTTTCGGCAAGCGGCCCGAAGGCACTGCGGTTTCTTACCATGACATAGTCGCTCTCATGTACGATGCCAGAGATGTCATTCAAGGCGACGGCTGCAGAGCTGAAATCTCGACCCAGGTTTCCTTTCCACAAGACCCCTCGTACGTCCAGCCAGGGACAATCTCTGGTGCAGTCCACAAGTCTCTCGACTAAAGCCAGATCGAATGCGGAGACAGACCGAGCACGACCAACGATGATCGTGAGCAGTCCGGTCTGGACTCCCGGAGATCGACGAGCCATATTCCGAAAATGCAGGTAGTCTGTTGCGAAGCGCTTGTCGTTCGCCGTCAGGTATGCAAGGTGAAAGCGGTTCACATCGTCAGGCGTTGAGCATCATTCATTCATATTGACGGGCGCATAATCGGCGAAGCTCTGGCCCAGTCGAAAACATACGGAACTGCGGCGCGATGCTTATGGATGCCGTGCGCAAGGAGATTACGGGGGAAGAGTTCCGGGAGTCCCTGGAGACGTTGGAGTAGAATTGTTCACACCTCAACCCTGGTGTCTACCATTCCGGGTACCACGTGCGGAATCTGGACCTCGCACCGCTCGTCAAACCACTGCGGCTCGCTAACCTCAGCCAACCGTTTCTTAATAACCGGAACGAGGCGGCTGGCGTGTACATACGAGAGCGAGGCCACCGCCGATTAGTAGAGCATATGGTACAATAGTGTGCTAAGATCAGTCATCACAAGAAGCCCATTGGGCTCATTTGTCGTAATCAACTACCTGATTTCCTGGACATTTCTGTATCCATGTTATCAGGCGATCTTGAGTGCCGAGGAAGGTACGTTTCCGCCACTGGCACTCATCGGATTAATAGGAGCATTTGGGC